>NZ_JBKKKY020000013.1:0-61480 GCF_046613545.2 Aphanothece microscopica RSMan92
CCGGCTCCAGGGTGATCACGGGCCAGCAGTCGGTGGCGGTCGTGAGCCGATAGCCACCCTCCCCATCGGCGCTGAGGCTGCCCCGCCAGCTCTGCTCACCGGGCTCCTTCGGCGCCTGGCTCGGGAGCAGATCCTCACCGAGGCTCTGCCGCAGGCTGCCGGGGCACGCCAGGTGCCCATCGGTGCCCAGCAGGGCGGGATCCTCCAGGGCCGCCAGCTGCCGCTCCCGCCAGTTGGGATGGTGCCAGGGGGTGTCCCACAGGGGCATGGGAGCGGCCGGAGCCCGCGGGTCGAGCACGAGGGCCCGCTGCAACGGCTCCAGCGGCAGCTCGGCCGGCTCCCGGTTCCCCTGAAGGCACAGGGCGGCCGCCATCCCGGCGGCCTGGCCGAGATTGAGCACCAGTGGCTGGAGCCGTGTCGCCCCGTTCGCCATGTGGCTCACGCTGATCGCCTTGTCGGCCGCCAGCAGATTCACCACCGCCTCACTCACGAGGGCTCCGTAGGGGATGCAGAAGGGCGTGCCGCTCCAGCGCCCGCCCCAGCGGCAGCTCTTGGCCGCCAGCGGCCAGTCCGGCCCTGGATAGTGGTGGTCGTTGGCGTAATTACCCACGGCGACAGCGCTCGAGCGGCCGTCGCCTCCGGGGAGCGGGGCGATCGCTGCCCCGGCCCCCCGGGGCAGCAGGTCCTGCTCGATCACCGTGGACAGCCCCTGCAGGCGGCGTCCCTCGCGCCAGTACGGCATCAGGGCGAGGGGGGAGGGGCCTGCCAGGTCCGCGCTCCGGCCGTTGCGCGGAAACACCTCCGCCAGCTCCAGCCATCCCTGGCTGGCCTCCGTGAGGGCAGCGGCAAAGGCGAGGCTGTGCTCCTGCATCGCCAGCACCAGCTCGGCCTCCCGGGCCGCATCGTCACCGAAGGCCCCATCCAGGCCGCGGTGCCAGTCGTTGCCGTGCAGGGGCCAGTTCAACATCACGCGGTCGCCCGGCAGGCGGCCGTAGGTGAGGGTGCGCTCCAGCCCGAAGGCTGCCGTGGCCTGGGCGAAGGGTTCGCGCAGGCTGGGGGCTCCCGCGGGGCACACCCGGTCCTGACGCAGCTGCCCCATCGCCACCCAGGTCGGCGACTGCACGGGCTGCCGCCTGAAGAAGGGATCCTCCGCCAGGTCCTTGGCAGCCGGTGCGCTCGGCTCCTGCCACAGCTCCCTGGGCTCCCAGCCCAGCCGATGGGGCGCCGCGGCGAGGCCGATCAGCTCGCCGCGATCGCTGCCATCGACCACCAGCCGGGGCCGGAGCTCCACCCGTGCCGCGACCCGTCCCTCGCCATCGAGGCGCTCGAGTTCAAGTCCCTCGATCCGTGCTCCGATCCGGCGCACCCCCAGCAGCCTGCAGTTGGGCCACCAGGTGAGGGAGGGAAGCTCGGCCACCCAGGCCCGCAGGACCGCTTCGGCCGTTGCGGGCGCGTACCCGAAGCAGCTGACCCAGTTGTGATCGAGTCCGGCGGGCTCCCGGCGGGCCAGTTCCCGCAGCAGGGCTCCCCACAGCCCGGTCTGCCAGGGCGTCAGCTCGTTGCCGTCCGGGCAGCAGACCCCTGCGGCGCTGACCATTCCCCCGAGCCAGGCCCCTGGCGTGAGCAGGAGGGTCGGGGCACCGGCTCGGGCCGCCTGGATGGCTGCCGCCGCACCACCGGTACCGCCGCCCCAGACCGCCAGGGGCACCTGCTGCTCAGTCATCGGGAATCACGGGCACGATGGGTAGGATCCGGCCCCGGCACAGGGCCGCTCCGGCGGCGCAGCGAGCCCAGAGTCCCGCCGGGCCAATTCCCGCCGCATGTCTTACACCCTCACCACCCCGCTTTACTACGTCAACGACCGCGCCCACCTGGGCAGCACCTACACGACGCTGGCCTGCGATGCGATCGCCCGCTACCGGCGGCTGCGGGGTGAACGGGTGGTGTTCATCACCGGCTGCGATGAGCACGGCCAGAAGATCCAGCGCACCGCCGAGGCCGCCGGTCTGAGTCCCCAGGCCCACTGCGACAGCGTCAGCGCCGGCTACCGGGACCTCTGGGAACGCTGGCAGATCAGCCACGACCGCTTCATCCGCACCACCGATCCGCGCCACCGTCAGCTGGTGGAGCAGTTCTTCGCCCGGGTGGAGGCCAGCGGCGACGTCCTGGAGGGGCGTCAGCAGGGGTGGTACTGCGTGGCCTGTGAGGAATTCAAGGATGACCCGCATGAAGCGCAGGACCCCGAATGCCCCATCCACCGCAAGCCCCTGGAGTGGCGTGATGAGGTCAACCTCTTCTTCCGGCTCTCCCGCTACCAGGGGGCGATCGAATCGCTGATCGCCCAGCCGGACTTCATCCAGCCCCCCAGCCGCCGCCGCGAGGTGGAGAACTTCGTGGCCCAGGGCCTGCGCGACTTCTCGATCTCCCGGGTCGACCTGCCCTGGGGGATTCCGGTGCCCGGCCATCCCGGCCACACCTTCTACGTGTGGTTCGACGCCCTGCTGGGTTACCTCACGGCCCTGCTGGAGCCTGAGGCGTCGATCGAGCTGGAGCACATCCTCGCGCAGGGCTGGCCGGCCCAGCTGCACGTGATCGGCAAGGACATCCTGCGCTTTCACGCCGTCTACTGGCCCGCGATGCTGCTGTCGGCGGGCCTCCCCCTGCCGGAGCGGGTCTTCGGCCACGGTTTCCTCACCCGGGAGGGCCAGAAGATGGGTAAGTCGCTGGGGAATGTGCTCGATCCTGACGTGCTGCTCACCCGCTGCGGCCGGGACCCGGTGCGGTGGTATCTGCTCCGCGACATCCCCTTCGGCGATGACGGCGATTTTCAGCAGCAGCGCTTCACGGATCTGGTGAACAACGACCTGGCCAACACCATCGGCAATCTCCTCAACCGCACCAGTTCGATGGCCCGCAAGTGGTTCGACGGATCCATCCCGCCGGCTGGAGACGGAGCCGTGGCTGGGCACCCCCTGGCCGTGGCGGCCCTGGCAGCGGGCCAGCGGGTGCGGGAGGGGCTCGATCAGCTCGACTTCAGACGGGCGGCCGAGGCCACGCTCCAGCTGGCCACGGCGGCCAACGGCTATCTCAATGACCAGGCCCCCTGGAAGCGGATGAAGCAGCCAGGCCAGGAGGTCCAGGTGGCCGCCGACCTGTATGCGGTGCTCGAAGCGGCCCGTTGGGTGGCCGTCCTGCTGGCCCCGCTGCTGCCCGATCTCTCCGAGCGGATGCTCAGCCAGCTGGCCCTCGCGCCCTTCGCCAGCGGTCCTGTCAGCCCTTCGGAACCCAGCCCCTCGGACCCCAGCCCTTCCGCCGAGCCCTGTTCAGCGCCATCCAGGGGCGCCCCCTGGCTCCAGGCCCAGCAATGGGGTCTGCTTCAGCCCGGCCAGCCCCTGCCCGCGCCCGAGCCGGTGCTGGCGCGGCTGGAACTCGACGCACCGCTGTGAGACCCTTCGCGGCGGCAGGGCGGGCTAGCCTCGGGCTGGGGCTCCTGCTGCCCCTTCTGATCGCTGGTTGCCGCGCCCCCGAAGCGCAGGAGGAGCGCATCCAGCCCTTCGTCTTCCGCAGCCTCAACCTCCGCCAGCAGGATGCGGCCGGACGCCCCCTCTGGGAGCTCACCAGTCCCGAGACGCGCTATGACCTCAGCCGGCGGGTCGCCCAGTCGCGGGACCTCCGCGGCGTTCTCTACAGCCAGGGGCGGGCTCTCTACCGCTTCACGGCTGCCAACGGCGTGGTGCTCAATGATGGCGAGCTGGTGCAGCTGGAGGGGCCGACCCGGGTGCAGCGCCTCGATTCCGACCATCCCCTGGTGATCACGGCCCAGCGGGTGCGTTGGTACCCGGCCCGCAAGCTCATGGAGATCGACCGTTCTCCGCTGGCGACCCAGTCCGACCTGCGGCTCACCAGCCAGCAGGTCCGGTTCCTGATCGACCAGGACCGCCTGGAGCTTCGCGGTCAGCCCGAGCTGGTGCGAGAAGGCCAGGATCCGCTCCGGCTGAAGGTGGCCTCGCTCGACTGGTTGCCCGGCTCCGGAGACCTGCGCGCGGTCGGCCCCGTGCGCGGCCAGCGCCTCCAGCCGGACAGCTCGCTCCAGACCCTGACGGCCCCATCGCTGCGCGCCAATACCCGCACCCAGATCATCGACCTGGCGGGTCCAGTGCGCCTCAGTGACCCTGCCAAGGACGGTTCCCTGGAGGCCCGCCAGGCCCGGCTGGACCTCGCGGGCCGGCTCGTCTCCACAGCCGAGCCCTTCACCGGACGCCTGGGGCGGGCGACCCTCTCCGGTGACCGACTCCGCCTCGACCTGGCCGCCACCACGGCGGAAGTGGGCGGAGCCTGCCGGTTGACCCAGCCCGGCGACCTGCTGACAGCCGCTCGGTGCCACTGGAACTGGAGCACCGGAGCGGTGGAGGCCGTCGGCGGGGTCACGCTGCGGCGTCAGGACCCCGACCAGGTCACCCGCTCGGAGCGTCTGGCCGGTCGCGTCGCGAAAAATGGCTTTGTGCAGTTCGGCGGGAGCGGCGGGCGCGTCACGACGGAGTTCCGTCTGCCGCCAGGAGGTCAGCCCGGCCTTCCGGGTGCTCCCGCCGATCCTGACACCGATCGGAAACGGAAGCGTCCAGCAATCGCCCTGTGAGCCGCTGGGCCCAACCCTCCACCCAGGTCAGGTCGCTGCGGCTGAAGCAGCGCGTTGACCATCCACCCAGGACCACGACCCCGGCCTCCCCCAGCGGTTGAATCAGCACCGCCGGGAGATCCGGCAGCAGGCCCTGGAATTCCTCACGGCCCGGGTAGAGGCTCAGATTGACCAGGGAGAGGGGCTTCCCCCGTTCCATGGCGCGCCGGCAGATCGCACCGGGCTCGAAGCTCCCCTGCCCCAGCAGCCCGCGGCGCAGCAGGCACCGCCCCTCCCAGTGCACGGCGATCACCACGGCCGGCGTCGCCGTCAGCAGCATCTGGCTTCCCCAGCCCAGTTCCTCGTTGACCGCCTCAGGCAGGTCGGGCAAGCGCCACAGCCCATCGGTGCCCTCGAGGGGGGCCCGTGCCGCCGCCTCCGGCACGGCCCTGGTCCAGAGCACGGCGACGAGCATCAGCCCGACCGCCAGCAGACTGGCCAGCACCCCGGCGCGCTCGAGAGCTGGATCAAGCCGGGGGGCGGTGAGCTGGTTGGCCACCACCAGCGCCAGTCCCACCACCCCGAGGGACAGACAGACCCGGGCAGGGGTGGGGAGGTTCATGCGCCACGAGCGGATGGGGAGGGAGCGCCGCGATGGCGCGGACACTCCTGGCCACAGCAGGCAAACTAGGCACAAGCATGCCCCAGGCCCTTGATTCCCCACCTGCGCCGGCCCCACCCTGCGGTCCCCTTCGGCAGCGCCGCCGCCGGCCCCGGGCACTGGCTGCGCCGCTGCACCGGCTGGGCTGTGGCCATGCTGCTGCTGCTTGGTCTGGCTGCACCGGCCCTGGCCGTTTCGGCTGAGGGCTTCCCTGCGACTGCACCTGAGGAGAGGGTGCTCGATACCGCCGCCGTGCTGAGCCGTGCCGCCAACGCCGAGGTGAGCCACCAGCTCGAGGGGCTCACCGACCAGCGCATCGATGCGCACCTTGTCACGGTCAAGCGGTTGGATTACGGCCTGAGCCTTCCCCAGCTGGGCGAGCAGCTGCTGGAGCGCTGGCAGGGCAGCGCCGGCCTCCAGAACCAGTTGCTGTTCCTGATCGACAGCCAGACGAACACCGCTGCCGTGGTTGCGTCGCCCAGCCTGGAGGGGCAGCTGCCCCCCAGCCTGCTGCGCAGCACGGCCCGCACCACGATGGCGCTGCCGATCCGTGAAGGCGCCCGTTTCCGCCAGGCGAGTCTGGATGGCATTGACCGTCTGCTCAGCGTGCTGCAGGGCGGCGAGGATCCTGGCGAGCCCGTCACGGCGGAGATCGTCGCGGCACCCACCAACATCCCCACCCGTGAGGAGACCGCCGAGAGCAACGCCTTCACCTGGGTGATCGTGCTGCTCGTGGTCGGCACCATCGTGCCGATGGCCACCTGGTGGGTCTTTTCCCGCTGATCACCGATGGCCCTCACCGATTGGCTCGGTGCCTTTCGTCGGGCGGAGGCCCACGATGTCAGCCACGACCTGGATCGGGGCTATGAGGCTGCTCTGCTGATTCAGAGCATCGAGCTCGAGCACTACAACGACAGACCTGTCCGTCCTGAACTCGAGCTGGCGCTTCCCCGGGCTGCCCAGGCCCAGCTCCTGCGCCGCTTTCGGGCCGCTCTGGAGATCTGCCGGCAGAGCCTGGTCACCCTGGAGGCCCATCGCGGCGAGTTGATCGGCCAGGAGCAACGCCAGCTGCAGCTGATCGAGACGGTCGTCTCCCGTTACCCCGTCCGCCGCCAACCCCTGCCGGCGATCAGCCGTTCGCCGGAGGTGCTCCCCCGCAGCCTGCTGGGGGTTGTGGATCAGGTGCGCCGCCAGCTCGATCCTGAGGCCGAAGCCAACATGGTTGCGGGCTTCCGGCGGCGCCGCGATTCCACCCTGGTGTCGCTGCGGATCCTGCTGCTGCTGATCCTGGTGCCGGTGCTGGTCCAGCAGGTCAGCCGCACCTACCTGGTCTCCCCCCTGGTGGACCGCTTTGCCCCCGACCATGCCTTTCTGAGCTACCCGAGCCCCCAGCTCGAGGAGCGGGCCGTGGAGAAACTCAGGGTCTACCGCGCCGAGATCGAATTCGACTATCTGCTGACCGGACAGCCGCTCCCCTCCCGGGAGGAGCTCCACGCCAAACTGGCGTCCCGCGCCCAGGAGCTCAAGGAGCAGGCCGACCAGGAGAGCACCCACGCCATCAAGAACGTCTTCGCTGACCTGGCCGGGCTGTTCGGCTTTCTCTTCGTGTGTGTCGTCTGGCGCCGCGATCTGCAGGTTCTGCGAGGCTTTCTGGACGAACTGGTGTATGGCCTCAGCGACAGTGCCAAGGCCTTTGCCATCATTTTGTTCACGGACATCTTTGTTGGATTTCACAGTCCCGAAGGCTGGACTGTGTTGCTGGATGGAGTCGCGAACCATCTCGGACTGCCGGCTCGGCAGAACTTCATCATGCTGTTCATCGCCACCTTCCCTGTGGTGCTCGCCACGGTGTTCAAGTACTGGATCTTCCGCTATCTCAACCGCGTCTCTCCCTCCTCGGTGGCGACCCTGCGCAACATGAATGGAGGTGGCTGAGCTCCAGACTCCCCCCGGGCCGGCCCGCTCTGCCGCGGTGCCGCCCCGGCTTCAGCTGGTCACCGGGCCTGCCCGCAGCGGCAAGAGCCGCTGGGCGGAGCACCTGGCCTCCGCACACACCGGCCCGGTCAGCTATGTGGCCACCGGGCCTGCCCTGCCGAACGACCCCGCCTGGCAGGAACGTGTTCAGGCGCATCGGCGGCGGCGGCCGCCCCACTGGCGCACCCTGGAGCTCCAGGCCGAGCTGGCCCGGGTGCTTCAGGAGCTTGCCGGCGGCGAACTGGCTCTGGTCGATTCGCTCGGCACCTGGGTGGCCTGGGGCCTCGATCAGGATCGGGGAGCCTGGCAGGCCCGCTGCGATGCCCTGGAGGCTGCCCTGCTTGCCTCCCCGGGGCGCGTCATCCTGGTGGCCGAGCAGACCGGCTGGGGCGTGGTGCCCGCGACGGCCGTGGGAGGACTCTTCCGCGACCGGCTCGGTGCCCTCGAGCAGCAGCTCGCCGCCCGCTGCGACACCACCTGGCTGGTGGTGGCGGGGCGGGCCCTCGACCTCAGCGGTCTCGGTCTGCCTGTCCCCCGCTGATCAGCCTCGGGCGATGCCAAGGATCGTTCTGTTCCAACCCCAGATCCCACCGAACACCGGCAACGTCGCACGCACCTGCGCGGCGACGGCCCAGGAACTCCACCTGGTCGAGCCCCTCGGTTTCAGCATCAACGACCGCACGCTGCGGCGCGCCGGTCTGGATTACTGGCCCTACGTCCCGCTTCACCGCCATGCCGACTGGCCGGCCTTCCTCTCCTGCAGGACCGATCGGGGTGGTCGGCTGATCGCCCTCAGTGCCCAGGCCCAGCTGCCCTACACCGGCTTTCGCTTCCAGGCGGACGACTGGTTGCTGTTCGGTCGGGAGAGCGACGGGCTCCCGGCCGAGGTGACGGCGGAGGCCAGCACCTGCCTCACCATTCCGATGCGGCGTCCGCGGCAGCACCCTGACGGGGGCGTGCGCAGCCTCAACCTCTCGGTCTCGGTGGGTGTCGTGCTGTTCGAGGCCCTGCGCCAACTCGATCTGCCCGAGCCCGGAACCCTGTGAGGGCCGGGATTCTACTGGTCTTGGCCTGTCTCGCTGTTGCCCTGGCGACTTGATGCCGAAGGTTCCGTCCGCTACTGTCTGCGCGGTCCAGGGATCTCGGCTTCTCTACTGGGCTCTGTCGTTTGGGGGACACCGTATGAAGCCATTGCAATCTTTTCGAACCACCTTCCTTCTCGCCGCGGGTCTCGCCACCGGCGTGCCGGCGGTCAGTTTTGCCTTCGGCCCCGTCAACCAGGACGAGGCCCCCATCGAAACCCTGCTGGCTGCTCTCCCGAAGCCCAGCAACGACAAGCTCTGGGTCAAGGTGCGCCGTCCCGTCAGCATCGAGGAGCTCTCCTCCCAGCTGAGCCTGCAGGAGGAACGGCTCGCCCAGCTGAATGACGTCGATGAAGATCACCGCTTCGAGCGCGGTGACTGGCTGGTTGTTCCCACCCAGCAGACCCGCCAGATCAAGATGCTGGCTTCGATCGACACGTCTGAACTGCGCCGCAGCCCGCCGCTGCAGGCCCCCCCACCCGTCCAGGCCAAGGGAGAGGTCCGTCTGGGTGACACCGTCTTCAAGATCGCCCAGCGCTACGGCCTGACCATGGCGGAGCTGCTGCGCCTCAATCCCGGCATGCAGACGGCCCGGCTGGTGGCCGGCACCGAAGTTCAGCTCGTCCAGGCCGCTCCCCAGCGTCCCCGGGCCGTCCTCGGGCTGAAGCCCAGCACCAGCGGCGGCCTGAGCTGGCCCCAGATTCCTGGCCTCGGCACGGAGCCCGAGCCCTTCGACGGCTCCACGGCCGATGGCTGGATCTGGCCGGCCAAGGGGGTGTTCACCTCCGGTTACGGCTGGCGCTGGGGTCGCATGCACAAGGGCATCGACGTGGCCAACAACGTCGGCACGCCGATCGTGGCCGCGCGACGCGGCCGGGTCGTGTTCTCGGGATGGCATGACGGTGGCTACGGCTATCTCGTCACGCTCTCCCACCCCGATGGGAGCCGCTCCATCTATGCCCACAACAGCCGCTTGATGGTGTCGGTCGGCCAGGACGTGGCCCAGGGCACCCTGATCGCCCTGATGGGCAGCACCGGTCGCAGCACCGGTCCTCACCTCCATTTCGAGATCCACCCCCCCTCCAAAGGGGCTGCCAATCCGCTCCAGTTCCTGCCGCCGCGCGCCTGATACACTCATCCCACCGCGGCTCGGTAGCTCAGCTGGTTAGAGCGTGGGATTCATAACCCCAAGGTCGGGAGTTCAAGTCTCCCCCGAGCCATTGTGCTTTGTTCTGCTGTGATGCCCTGCTCACAGCTTCTGTTCACAGTCTTTGCGCATCGTTGCGTCGTCGCCATCCCTCCTGGACTGACCCGACGTTGCGCCGGGCCAGTGCCGTGGCGCCCTGCACCTCAGCGCAGATCAATCGCGTTCAGCCGGTCGCGGAACGAGCATGGACCGCTCCCCTGGTCGGCAGAGGCGCTGTCGGCGGGATTCCGATCCGCACGGTCCCAGTCCCCACCGTCCCAATCCCCGCTGTTCCAATCAGCATTGTGGTGATCAGCGCTGTGGCGCTCAGCTCGGCTCCCCTCCGCCGTGCTCAGCTCCGCCGTGCTCCGCGCGCCCATCCTCCGTTCCGAGGCCTTGCGTTCAGCGGCCTTCTGTTCAGAGCGGGCGCCATCCGCCTCTTCGGCGCTCACGACCACCGGAAAGGCAGCCGCTGCCATCGCGGCAGCGGCCGCCCTGCGGCTGCGCCCGGTACCCCGGGCTTCCATGGCGCGGATCAGGCCCTTGCTCCGGTTCACCTCCCCGATGGTCTGTCCATCCTTGGGCCGCACCAGGGGGTTCGACTTCAGTTCGCTGCGCAGCCGGCTGAGCAGCCGGAAATGCCCAGTGGTGTTGTATTTGCGCAGAACGCTCGGATCCCATCCCATCCCGTTGGCCCCGTGGTTCGTGCCAGCCTATGGCCCGGCCCGCAGCCGGTTGTGATAAATTGTTGCTCGTAACTGGAAGTCGATACGAGTTCGAGCACCCAGGCTCCGCGTCGCTTTCGGTCCACCCTTCGTCTACCCACCCCACTCGCGCATGTCCCGGCTCGTCGGTCTGCAGGCCCCTGACTTCACGGCCACCGCTGTGGTCGATCAGGAGTTCCAGACGGTCTCCCTCTCCCAGTACCGCGGCAAGTACGTGGTGCTCTTCTTCTACCCCCTCGATTTCACCTTCGTCTGCCCCACGGAGATCACCGCCTTCTCCGACCGCTACGCGGACTTCACCAGCAAGAACACCGAGGTTCTCGGTGTGTCGGTGGACAGTGAGTTCAGCCACCTCGCCTGGGTCCAGACCGACCGCAAGAACGGCGGCCTGGGCACCTGCAACTACCCCCTGGTGGCCGACCTGAAGAAGGAGATCGCCCGCGCCTACAACGTGCTGGACGAAGAGGCCGGCGTGGCCCTGCGCGGTCTGTTCATCATCGATCCTGACGGCGTGATCATGCACAGCACGATCAACAACCTGCCCGTCGGCCGCAGTGTGGATGAGACCCTGCGTGTGCTGCAGGCCTTCCAGTACGTCCAGTCCCATCCCGATGAGGTCTGCCCCGCCAACTGGCAGCCCGGCGACAAGACGATGAACCCTGATCCGGTGAAGTCCAAGGACTTCTTCGCTGCCGTGAACTGACTCCAGCGACCGCGTTCATCCAGTGACTCTGCCGGCGCCCTCCGCGCCCTGATCCGCAGAGCCGAGGCAGATCCACAGATGAAGCAGATCCACAGATCGGGGGGCCCCTGGCCCCCTTTCTGCTGTCCGGATGGAGCACCCCTCTGGGCGGATGATCTCCCCGCTACGGCTGGACGGCGGCGTCCTGCCCACGGCCGATCGCGAAGGGTGGGCGCAACGAGGTCAGCCCAGCAGGCTGGCCAGCATCCGCTGACCGTCGGTGCCGCCGGTGAGGGGATCGCAGGCCCGTTCGGGATGCGGCATCAAGCCGAGCACATTGCCGCCGGCATTGGTGAGTCCGGCCACGTCACCCATCGAGCCGTTGGGGTTGGCGGCATAGCGCAACACGACCTGGCCACGGTCCTCCAGAGCGGCCAGCTGCTCCGGATCGACCTGGAAGCGCCCCTCGCCATGGGCGATCGGCAGAGCGATCCTCTCCCCCTCGCCGTAGTTCTGCAGCCAGCGGCAGGAGCCCGGCTCCACCTGAAGATCGGCCGGCTCACAGAGAAAGTGCAACCGCTCGTTCCGGGTGAGGGCTCCGGGCAACAGTCCCATCTCCGTCAGCACCTGGAAGCCGTTGCAGATGCCCAGCACGGGGCCGCCCCGCTCGGCGAAGTGACGCAGCTCCTCGAGCACCGGGGCGAAGCGGGCGATCGCCCCGCAGCGGAGGTAGTCGCCGTAGCTGAAGCCTCCGGGCAGCACCACCGCCTCCAATCCGGAGAGGTCGCGCTCCTCATGCCACAGGAAGCGGGTCTGCAGCCCGAGGCAGCCCTCGAGGGCCCAGCGCACGTCCCGATCACAGTTGGAGCCGGGAAACACCACGATCCCGACCGTCATGCCAGTTCCCCGGCGCTCAGCTCGGTCAGGTCGAGGCTCCAGTTCTCGATCACCGGGTTGGCCAGCAGCCGATCACTCAGCAGTTCCAGCTGCTGCTGCGCCGTGGCCTGATCGGGAGCTTCCAGCTCCAGTTCGATGGCCTTGCCGATCCGCAGCCGGCGCACACCATCCACCCCAAGGCGGGCAGCGGCGGCCCTCGTCGCCTCCCCGGCTGGATCGAGCACGGACGGGCGGAGCGAAACCTGAACGCGAGCGCTGTAGACGGGCACGGAGAAGCCGGAGTTTGTTAAATCTTGGCAGCTCGCTTGTCCCGGCCCCCTTGGCAGGTGCAGGTTGAAGAGGTAACTGATCCAGCGCGATGTCCCGCCGCGTGGGCCCCTCCATGGCGCTGCCCCGGATGGCATGGCTCCGGAGGGCACAGCCTGGGATGGCACAGCCCGGGTGGGCACAGCCGCGCCCCTTGGTCAGGGGCCCGGCCCTCGGGCTGCTCACCGCGCTCCTGATGCTGGCCCCAGGCACACCGGCCACGGCAGAGCCCCGCGGGATCGACCTGCGCTGCCGTGAGGGCAGTGGTCCGTGGAAGCCCTGCCGGATGGAGGTGGAGAGTGTGGGTGAGCGCTGGAGCCTGATCGTGGGGGGCCAACGCATCGAGTTCCGTCAGGACGGCCGAGGCGCCTTTGCGATGCAGCGGGACCACTCCAACTGGATTCCGGTGGAGGCCAGCTGGAGCGAGGATCCCGCCCTCTGCTGGGACGGCATCTGTGCCCAGGGTGATTTGCCCCTCGACTAGGCCGTCCCGGCTGACGGACCCGTCGCGACGATCGCGCCCGGCATCACGGGGGCGGTGCCTGGCCCCGTTCCCGCCAGCAGCTCCTGCAGCCGGCTCGGCAGATCGCGCCGCTGCAGGTCGAAGCCCAGCATGACCAGCTCCAGCCCCAGGGGCTTGGCGCCGACCGTGCTGGCGCCGGTTGGGGGCTCGGCCTCAAAAACACTCTCGAAGCGGGGGCCAACGGCCTGAAGCACGAGGGGCCGCGCCTTGCCCTTCAGCCAGAGCCGGCCCTTCAGCCGGATCAGGCTGTGGTCCAGGCAGAGCTGACGGAGCGCGCGCTCCAGAGGCTCCCGCTCAAAGGCACCTGTCCACTGCAGGGCCACCGACTCCATCGCCACATGGGTGTGGTCATGGTCGTGGTCGTGGTCGTGGTCGTGGTCATGGTCGTGGTCGTCGGAGGCGTGCCCCTGCTCGTGATCGGCCGGGCTGTGCTGCCCTGTGGTGGTGCTGCGGGGCTCGAGTCCCAGCACCACCGCCGGATCGATCCGGCCCCGCTCCATCGCCAGCACCGGGGTGGTGGGCCGGAGCAGGGGCTCGAGCCGTTCCCGAACCCGTTGCTGTTGGTGGGCGTCGAGGCTGTCGGAGCGGCTGACCAGCACGAGGTCCGCGCACTCGAGCTGCTCCGCGAACAGCTCATCGATGGCACTGGCGTGGTCGAGGCTGGGATCGGCGGCCCGCTGGGCCTCAAGGGCGGCCGGATCCGTCACCACCGAGCCGCTGGCGAGGGCTTCGCCGTCCACCACGGTTACCACCCCATTGACCCGGGTGCGGGAGCGGATCTCCGGCCACTGGAAGGCGGCCAACAGGGGCTCGGGGAGGGCCAGACCACTGGTCTCCACCACGATCCCGTCGAGTTGGTCGGCCCGCTCCAGCAACTGCTGCATGGTGGGGAGGAAGTCCTCCTGCACGGTGCAGCACAGGCAGCCGTTGGCCAGTTCCACCAGCCGGGAGTCCACGTCCTCCTCGGGGCAGAACCCGCAGCTGCGCAGGAGATCACCGTCGATGCCCACCTCACCGAACTCGTTGACGAGCACGGCCAGCCGCTGCCCGCCATGCAGCAGCAGCTCCCGTAACAGGGTGGTCTTGCCGGCACCGAGGAAGCCGGTCACAACCGTGACGGGCAGGCGTTGCGAAAGGTCAGCCATGGGTTGGGACCTAGGCGCTGAAGCTGGCGCGGGCGAGCACCGCGCCAGCGCCCAGCAGGGCAATCCCCATCCACCGCAGCCGCGCCGGGCTCAACCGCTCGACCAGGGAGCGCAGGCCGGCCAGGGCGAGCAGGAGCAGGGCCGCCTGGCTCAGCAACAGGCCCACGGCATAGAAGGCGACCGGCATGGCAGACCACCCCAGCACAGGCCCACTCAGCACATAGCCGTGCATGGCCATCGCCGGCAGCAGGACAGCTACCGGCAGACGTCCCAGCAGCACCAGCCCCACCAGGGCGATTGTCGCAGCGGTGATCAGTTCGGCTCCGGGCAGACCCGGAGCGATCAGGCCGGCGCCGCTGCCCAGCAGGCCCACGCCCAGCAGGCCGAGCATCCAGCCACGACGGTGGCGCAGGCCCACCAGGGAGAGCGCCAGCAGAAAGATCAGATGGTCCGGCCCCAGCACAGGATGGAGCAGACCGCTGATCAGGCCGTTCAGGGGTGAGGCCTGCAGCGCGTTGATCTCGACCAGATGGTGCGCCTGGGCGGGCTGGGCCCTCAGCACGGCAGCCAGCAGAGCAACCAGCAGCCCGGCTGCCGGCCCCAGCCGCAGGGCCGCCCGCACGGGGGTGGGCCCGGCCTGGGACGGGCTGGAAGGTTGAGGGGATCTCATGAAACGGTCCGCGCCGAAGGATGGGTGAAACCGGCGGGCGTTCTGACTGGGCAGAGGTTCCGGAGGCTCCGGTCTGCCTTCACAGCTGCGGGACAGTGCCGGGCTTTCACCGGGCTTTCCCCATTGCTTCCGGTGGCTGATCCCCACCGGAACCGGATGCCGATCCTATGGGCAAGCGACTCAGCGGCAGCCGAGGCTGTCACGGGTGGAAACCCCGGTGGTGGGATTGGTGCCGCTGGCCCTGCCGCAGAGGGCTTTCTGCTCCGGCAGATCGAGCACCGCATCGGTGAAGTCGGCACCTTCGATCGCTGAGCCGCTGAAGCGGCTCTGCATCAGCATCGCGTTGCGCAGGATGGCACCGGAGAGGTTGCTGCCATCGAAACGGGTCGCAAAGGCCACCACGTCCCCCAGATCCGCATGGCTCAGGTCGGCCTGGCGCAGCGAACTGGCGTTGAACACGGCGCCCCGCAGGTCCGCACCGCTGAAATCGAACCCATCCAGGCTGGCCTTGAGGAATTCCTGCTGCTGGAGGTTGCGGCCGTGCATGTCCGGCTGCAGATCCTGCACGGCCTTCTGAGCCCGCAGTTCCGGCGCGGTGATGGCAGAGGCGGGGGGGGCGCCCAGGGCCAGCACCGCCAGCAGCACCCCCAGAACCAGCCCCCCCCGCGACAGATTCAGCAGATGGGCCGTCAACCTGCCCAGCCCCGACAGGGCGAAACGGAACTGGACCATGCACGCAGCCCTACGGTGAGACCAAAGTTATGGCAACCATGGGCATGACCCTGCGGGTGGTGGTTCCCCCCCATCCCCTCATCGGCCACTGGCTCAGCGTGCTGCGCGACCGGTCCACCCCCCCGGCCCTCTACGCCACGGCCACCCTCGAGCTGGGCCGCTGGCTCACCTACGAGGCCCTGCGGGACTGGCTGCCCCAGCGCACCATCCCCATCCCTGGATGCCAGGGGGATACGGAGGGGTCCATCGTCGACCCCGCCGTGCCGATTTTGGCTCTGCCCGTGCTTCGGGCCGGTCTGGGGCTCTGGGACGGGGCCCGGGCCGTGATCCCGGCGGCCCGCGTGCTCCATGTCGATCGCCACGGCAGGACCCTGCCGGACAGCATCGAGACCCGCTGTGGTGTGCTGGTCTTCACCCCGGAGATCGCCAGCGGGGACTCCCTGGCCAACCTGCTCGACGCCCTGGCCCAGCGCTCGGTCACGGGCGAGCGGCTGCGGGTGATCACCGCCCTGGCCTCGTCGGCTGGCTTGAAGTTGCTGGGTGAACGCTGTCCGACGCTGACGATCTACACCGCCTGCATCGACGCTGGACTGAGCCCCTCCTCCGCCATCGACCCCGGCATCGGCAACGTGGAAGAGCGCCTGTTCGGGATCTCGCTCCAGGCCCGGCCCTCCAGCGGCGATCTCCCCGTGGATTCGGCCGTCGCCCCTGCCTAGGCTGGCTTCAGTTATCCGCTTCTGATGGTCGCTCCGCAAGCCGATCCTGGCGGTTTCCGCGGCACTGCCTCCGGACCCTCCGGCAGCAGGTCGATGGTGCTGGCCAGCGCTCTGGCCGGGGCGGTGCTGGGAGCGGCGGGGCTGGCCTGGTGGCTGTTGTCCGAGGCGGAGAAGCGCCGCCTGCATGCCCGCCAGCAGAGGGTTCTGCGGCTGTCGCGCTATCAGGAGAGCGGTGGCGCCCTCGACGGCGTTCCCCCGGCCCGGTTCGCGGCTTCCCCCACGGAGCAGGAGCTGCACAGCAAGGTTCACCAGCTCAATGAGGCCATCGACGACGTGCGTCGGCAGCTCGAGGCCTTGGCCACCGGCCGGTAGGTTGCCTGCAGGCACTCCCCTCTGCGGCCATGCTCCGTTCCGATGCAATCACCCAGGGCGTCCAGCGGTCGCCCAACAGGGCCATGCTGCGGGCCGTCGGCTTCGGCGATGACGACTTCGGCAAGCCCATCATCGGCATCGCCAACGGTTACAGCACCATCACCCCCTGCAATCTGGGGCTCAACGATCTCACCCGGCGTGCCGAGCACGCGGCCCAGGCGGCCGGTGCCATGCCCCAGACGTTCGGCACGATCACCGTCAGTGATGGCATCTCCATGGGCACCGAGGGGATGAAGTACTCCCTGGTGAGCCGGGAGGTGATCGCCGATTCGATCGAGACGGCCTGCAACGCCCAGAGCATGGATGGCCTGCTGGCGATCGGGGGCTGCGACAAGAACATGCCCGGCGCCATGCTGGCCATGGCCCGTATGAACATTCCGGCCATCTTCGTGTACGGCGGCACCATCAAGCCGGGCCGACTCGGGCCCTGTGATCTCACCGTGGTGAGTGCCTTCGAGGCCGTGGGTCAATTCTCCGGTGGCCGGATCGATGAGGAGCAACTCACCGCCATCGAGAAGAACGCCTGTCCAGGGGCCGGCAGCTGTGGCGGGATGTTCACCGCCAACACGATGAGCTCCGCCTTCGAGGTGCTGGGCCTCAGCCTGCCCTACAGCTCCACCATGGCGGCGGAAGATCCGGAGAAGGCAGAGAGCGCCGCCCGTTCCGCCGAAGTTCTGGTCGAGGCGATCGCCAAGGACATCCGCCCCCGGGATCTGATCACCCGGGAGGCCCTCGAGAATGCCATCGCCGTGATCATGGCGGTGGGGGGCTCGACCAACTCGGTGCTGCACCTTCTGGCCATCGCCCGCACCGCGGGGGTGCCGCTCAGCATCGACGACTTCGAGCGCATCCGTCAGCGGGTCCCGGTGATCTGCGACCTCAAACCCAGCGGTCGCTATGTCACGGTCAACCTCCACCAGGCGGGTGGCATTCCCCAGGTGATGAAGCTGCTGCTCGATGCCGGGCTGCTGCACGGTGACTGCCGCACGATCGAAGGCAAGACCATCCGCGAGGTTCTGGCTGACGTCCCCAGTGAACCCCCCGCCGACCAGGACGTGATCCGGCCGCTCAGCAACCCCCTCTATGCCCGCGGGCACCTCGCCATCCTCAAGGGCAACCTGGCCGTCGAGGGGGCCGTTGCCAAGATCTCCGGCGTCAAGACCCCGGTCATCACCGGCCCGGCCCGGGTCTTCGAGAGTGAGGAGTCCTGCCTCGAGGCCATCCTGGCGGAGCGGATCCAGGCCGGCGACGTGGTGGTGGTGCGCAACGAGGGTCCCGTCGGCGGCCCCGGCATGCGGGAAATGCTCAGCCCGACGGCGGCGATCATCGGCCAGGGCCTAGGCGAATCGGTGGCCCTGATCACCGACGGACGCTTCTCCGGCGGTTCCTACGGCCTGGTGGTGGGACACGTGGCGCCGGAGGCGGCCGTCGGCGGCACCATCGGCCTGGTGCAGGAGGGCGACAGCATCACCGTGGATGCCCACCAGCTGCTGATCCAGCTGAACGTGCCCGACGAGGAGCTGGAGCGTCGTCGATCCAGCTGGGTCAGACCGGCACCCCGCTACCGCACGGGAGTGCTGGGCAAGTACGCCCGCCTGGTCGGCAGCAGCAGCCAGGGCGCCCTGACCGACCAGGACCTGTTCTGAATCAGGCCAGCAGGGCCCGTAGCCGCCGGGCCAGGGCTTCCAGGGGTGCGCCGTCGAGGGGCCTGGCACAGCGCTGCCCGGTCTCGCCTGCCATCCAGACCGGATGGAGTCCATGCCACAGCATCGGACGTTCGGGCTCCGTCGCCCAGGCGAGGGTCAGGTTCAGCTGGCCGCCACTGCGGTAGAGCTCCAGCTCGAGATCCTCCCGGGGCAGGCGTTCCCCATCCGGGCCCCGCACCTCGATCTTCAGGCAGCAGTCCTCGATGCGAGGCACCTCACCAGGCTGGCCAGGCAGCACGGCATGGCGCAGTGGCTTGCGACAGAGGTCTGCCGCTGCGGCCACCAGCTGGGCCAGATCGGTGTTGGGGAGTGGTGGCGGCTCAGGGGTAGGCACGCAGGGCCTGAAGGGTGAACTGGATCGGACCGGCCTTGAAGCCGGGGTTGGGGCTTCCATCGTCACCGAAGCGGGAGTGGAGCAGCTGGACCCGGCTGACGCGGCTGGGGTCGAAGCGGAGCGGCAATCCCACCGGGCGTGCCCGCACCGATGGGCGAAGGCTGGCGAATGGAATGCGCAGGCGGGTCATGCCCTCGGGTTCGGTCCCGAATCCCGCCACCCAGCGCAGTCCGCCGGGGATGAGTTCCGTCAGGCCGGCCAGTCCATCCGCGCAGGCCACGGCGAGCTTGAAGGTTCTCCCCTCACCGCGCAGCTCCAGTTCGAGCCCCTCCGCGGCCGAGAGATCCAGCGGGGGCGAGAAGAGCGGCGAGCGGCAGCTCACGAAGCCCCCTCCTTCCTCCACCAGCAAGCCCTGGAACTGCAGACCAGCCGCACCGGCCTGGCAGACACCCTGGCTGCGACCGCCCATGATCGTGTCGTTCAGGGCATGCCAGCCGCTGAACCCGTCGCCTGCCGCAATCTGGATCAATCGTTCAGCAACGCCGCCGCTGCATTGTCGGCCAGCACGGTGATCGTCGTGGACGGCTGTACCCGCCGCGCCGGGGTCCGCTCAGCACTCTCGGTTGGATCGAGCAGCCGCCGCAGGGCCTCCGCCTTGCCGCCGCCGCTGACGAGAAAGATGACATGGCGCGCCGCGGACAGGAGCGGCACGGTCATCGTGATCCGCGGCAGTCCCTTCCCCATGCCGACCGTCACCAGCCGGTCGGTCACCGCCGGGGCGTCCGTGCCGGGAAACAGGGAGGCGGTGTGACCATCATCACCGAGCCCGAGCAGCACGAGATCGAGCACCGGCGGTTCCCCGGGACAGAGGAGGCGGATCAGCTCGGCGTAGGCCGCCGCCCCCTCCTCGGGGGTGGCCATCGCCGTGGGGACGGGGTGGAGGCAGGCTCCGCGGCCGGGCTCCTGGGCCAGCAGACTGCGGCGCAGCATCAGGGCATTGCTGGCGGGGTCATCGGCGGGCACCCACCGTTCATCCCCCAGCAGCACGTCCACCCGGTTCCAGGGCAGGTGCTGGCCGCCGAGCTTGGCGTAGGACGCCTCGGGCGTGCTGCCACCGGCCAGGGCAATGCGGCAGCGGTCCCGCTCGGCCAGGCTCAGATCGATGCCCGTGGCGATCAGTTCGGCGGCCCGACGCGCCAGGGCTTCGCCGGCTTCGACCCGTTCAACCCTGTAGGCGGTGGCGTTGGGCATCCTGGCGTCTCAGCTGATCCACTCAGTGTGGAACGCCCCGGGCTGATCGAGGCGCTCATAGGTGTGGGAGCCGAAGCAGTCGCGCATCGCCTGCACGAGGTTCTGGGGCAGCCGCCCGCTGCGGTAACTGTCGATGTAGTCGAGCGTGCTCGACAGGCAGGGCACCGGAATGCCGGCCATGGCTGCACCGGCCACGATGCGTCGCAGTCCCGGCAGCCGCCGGTTGATCTGCTCGGCGAACCAGGGATCGAGCATCAGGTTGGGGAGCGCCGGATCGGCGGTGTAGGCGTTCTGGATCCGCTGCAGCAGCCGGGCCCGGATGATGCAGCCCCCCTTCCAGATCTGGCCGATCGCCGCGAAGTCCAGGGCGTAGTCATGCAGCCGGGACGCCTCCTGCAGCAGGGCCATCCCCTGGCCGTAGCTGACGATGCAGGCGGCAATGCAGGCATCCATCAGCGGCGGCAGACCGGCGGCGGGGTCGCCGAGATCCATGGCCCCCCCGGCGGGCGGTGCCGCGATCACGGCCTCGGCGGCCAGACGCTCGGGACGCAGCGAACTCAGAACCCGGGCATTGAGGGCCGCATAGATGGTGGGAACCGGGACTCCCATCTCCAGGGCGCTGACCACGGTCCAGAGCCCGGTCCCCTTCTGGCCGGCGGCGTCGACGATGACTTCCACCAGATCGCCGCCGCCGGCCGGATCCTTGGTGCGCAGACACACCTCCGTGATCTCCACCAGGAAGGAGGCGAGTTCCTCGGTGGTGTTCCAGTGCGCCAGAACATCGGCCATCGCGTCCCCGTCCATGCCACCGACCCGCTTCATCAGGTCGTAGGCCTCCGCCAGGATCTGTTCGATGCCGTATTCGATGCCGTTGTGCACCGTCTTGACGAAGTGCCCGGCCCCGCCCGGTCCGATGTAGGTGACACACGGACCGTCGTCCACCTGGGCGGCCATCTTGCGCACCAGGGATTCGATCGCGTCATAGGCGGTGCGTGTCCCCCCGGGCATCATGCTGGGTCCCTCGAGGGCACCCTTGGCCCCTCCCGAGACCCCCATGCCGATGTAACCGAAGCTCTTGCTTTCGAGTTCGGCGACACGCCGCTCCGTGTCTGTGTAGAGGGAATTGCCGCCGTCGATCAGCAGATCTCCCTCCTCCAGAAGCGGTGAGATGGAGGCGATGGTGTCATCCACGGGCTGCCCGGCCTTCACCATCATCAGGATGCGGCGGGGGCGTTCCAGCGTGGCCACGAACTCTTCGAGGGTTCTGGCTCCGACGATGTCCTTGCCGGCCCCCCGGCCCTGGAGAAAGGCCTCCGTCTTGGCGTAGGTGCGGTTGTAGACGACGGAGGAAAACCCATTCCGCTCAGCATTGAGCACCAGGTTTTCGCCCATCACCCCAAGGCCGATCAGGCCGAAATGTGCCGTGCCCATGTACGAGGTCCGTGGCTTCCCGCACAGTGTGGCCAGACCATCCACGGGCGGTGCCGATCCGTCACAACTGAAGCGCTGGTTGTCAGCATCTCCTGGCCTGAGGAGGCTGATGGGAGGCTTCTGGCGCCCGGCACAAACCCTGCTCAGGGCCCGCTGCCGTGGGGAGAGGCGTCATGGGCTGGCGGTGGGCCAGGCGCTGCGCCGGAGCTGCGCGGCACCCGGGGTCGTGGGTGGGGAGGGAGGCCGCCCAAGAGCAGGGTGGTGTCAGGTTCAGATCACCGTCCCATCGGCAATCGTGCCGTTCTTGACCACCACGACGATCCCGTTGCGGATGTAGAAGTTCAGCTCGGGACGGTCCGCCTCCTCGATGCGGTCCCTGTTGACGATGGTGACGTTCGTGCCGATGCGCACGTTCTTGTCGAGGATCGCCCCTTTGACGGTTGTTCCCTTCCCGACCCCCATCGGAATGCCGCCGCGCTGGCGCAATGTGAGGCGCTCCTCGGAGGATTCGAAATAATCCGAGCCCATCACGAGGGTGTCCTGAAGCACCACTTCGTCCTCCACGCGGGACCGTACCCCCAGCACACAGTGGTGGATGCTGCAGGATTTCAACAGAGATCCCTCACCGATGATCGACTCGGTCACCTGGGCATCCTGAAGCTTGCTCGGTGGGAGGTACCTCGGGCGGGTGTAGATCGGGAATTTCTCGTCGTAGAACGAGAATGGCGGATTTGGCTGCTGGGTGAGCGCGAGGTTGGCCTCGTAGAAGGCTCCAATCGTACCGATATCCTCCCAGTAATCGTCGAACAGGTAACTCTGCAGACGATCCCCACGGGCCAGCGAGGCCGGGATGATTTCCTTGCCGAAATCGGTGAAGGAGGAGTGGGAGTTGAGCAGATCGAAGAGGGTGTCGCGGCTGAACACGTAGATCCCCATCGAGGCCAGATGGGGACGTCGCTGCGCCTCTTCACGGGAGAGTCCAAGACTCTCGGTGTTGACGCGCATGGCCTCCAGGTCTTCACCCTTCGGCTTTTCGCGGAACTCCTGGATGCGGCCGTCGCTGTCGGTGCGCATCAGGCCGAAGGACTCGGCCTGCCCAGGATCCACCGGCAGGGCACCGACGGAGAGATCGGCACCCGTGTCGATGTGATGCTGCACGAAACTGCTGTAGTCCATCCGGTAGAGCTGGTCACCGGAGAGGATCAGGTAGTGGTCCACATCCCACTCCTGGAAGAGCCACTGGTACTTCCGGACCGCATCGGCGGTGCCCTCAAACCAGCTGGGGCTGTCCGGGGTCTGCTGGGCGGCCAGAACTTCCACGAACCCCTGGCCGAATCCGGCCGAGAGGTTGTAGGTCATCGTGAGGTGGCGGTTCAGGGAAGCGCTGTTGAACTGCGTCAACACATAGATCTTGTTGATCTGGGAGTTGATGCAGTTGCTGATTGGAATGTCGATCAGGCGGTACTTGCCGGCCAGAGGAACAGCCGGCTTTGCCCGCATCTTGGTGAGCGGATAGAGGCGGGTTCCAGCACCCCCTCCCAGAATGATGGCGAGAACACGTTTCATTGTTTCTGATTCCTTCCTCCTGTTGGGGGGACCGTACTGGAGCGTGCGGCCCTGGGGCGAGTGCCGGGGTCACCGCCGGCATGAACTGTTGCAGTGACCCTGCAGGGGTAGGCCAAGGGGAGGTGACGCCCCGGTTCAGCCGTCCTGCAGCTCATCCCGCAGCTCGAACAGATCCTCCAGAACCCGCATGGCCGTATGGCGTTGGGGGCGCGGCTGGGGTGCCCGGATGTTGGTCACCGGGGTGTGGAGGATCTTGTTGACGATGCCCTTGCTCAGGGCCTCCACCACCTTCCGTTCCCGGGCGGAGAGATCGGGACCCATGCGGCTGAGGGCTTTCTGCAGTTCCTGCTCGCGGATCTCCTCCAGGTGGCGCCGCAACCGGTTCACCACCGGCACGGCCTCCAGGCCATCCCACCACTCCAGGAAGAGCCGTGCTTCCTCGTCGAGGAGACCTTCAGCCTCCGCGGCCATTTCACGCCGCGCCTCCTGGTTGCGCGCCACGACCTCCTGGAGATCGTCCACGTCGAATGCCTGAACCCCCGGCAGCTCCGTCGTGTCCGGGGAGATGTTCCTCGGTACGCCGATGTCCACCAGCATCAGGGAGCTGCGACGGTTCAGGCCCGCCAGCCGCTCTGCCGTGATGATCGGATCCTCCGCACCGGTGCTGGTGAACACCAGCGAGCAGGTGCTGAGGCAATGGTCCAGGTCCTCGAGCGGACGGCACTGCACCGGCAGCGTGGGAAAGTCCGCCGCCAGCTGTTCGGCCCGGGCGACCGTGCGGTTGAGCAGCACGACCCCCCTGCAGCCCTTGGCCTGGAGATGCTGCAGAAGCAGGCGGGCCATGCGGCCGGCGCCCACCACGGCCACCTGCTCCTGGTCGAGCGGGACGAGTTCATCCACGCCCCGGCTCTGGCCCACCTTGAGCTGGGCCAGTTCCACGGCGGCCGAACTGATCGAGACGGCGCCGGTGCCCAGGTTGGTCTCGGTGCGCACCCGCTTGCCGGTGCTCACGGCCTGGTTGAGCAACCGGTTGAGGATCGGCCCCACGGAGCGGTGCTCCTGGCCGAGGCGCACCATCTTCTTCACCTGCGAGAGAATCTGCCCCTCGCCGAGCACAAGGGAGTCGAGTCCTGCCGCGACCCGCAGCAGGTGGCCCACGGCCTCCTCATGGTGGTAGGTGAAC
Organism: Aphanothece microscopica RSMan92; assembly: GCF_046613545.2. NCBI lineage: Bacteria > Bacillati > Cyanobacteriota > Cyanophyceae > Chroococcales > Aphanothecaceae > Aphanothece > Aphanothece microscopica. Next base: position 23,818 of record NZ_JBKKKY020000013.1, read on the forward strand.
AGGTGGGGGGTGAGCTCATCGACGGCCAGCCCGGAATGCTGGCTGAGGAACTGCCCCACGGCCGAGATGCCGTGCTCCGGATGGCGGAGCAGGGTGTAGATCTCGAGGCGGTTGCAGGTGCTGAGGATTGAGGCCTCGAGCACCTGATCATCGCTGCGCAGCTGCTGGAGCGAGGCATCCATGGCCTGCTCCGGGATGCTGAGCCTCTCACGGATCTCCACCGGAGCCGTGCGATGGCTCAGTCCGACGACTGCGATGTGCATGGTGGCTGCTCGCGTTGGGCTGACCAGAACTTGATCAGCGCAGCGCGATGCTCTGGGCACCGGGCTTGATGTGCACGGTGTTGGTGAAGCGGGCGGTGTTGTCGAGGGTGCTGATCACCAGCGAACTCGTACGGGTGCAATCTTTCTCGAACTTGACGCCGTCGAAGAGCAGACCATCGGTGATGCCGCTTCCGGCGAACACCACGTTTTCGCCGGAAGCGAGCTCCTCGGCTTCATAGATCTTGTCCGGATCGGTGATGCCCATCTCGGCCAGGCGGGCAAGGTTGCCTTCCCGGGTCAGCCCCTCCCACTCCTTGGTCTGGGCCACAGCTGGGTCATAGACGAGCTGGCCCTGGAAGTGGCCACCGAGGGCCCGCATGGCGGCGGCGGAGATCACCCCCTCAGGAGCTGCCCCGATGCCCATCAGGCAATGGGTGCCGGTGCCGGCGAAGCCACAGGCGATCGCAGCCTGCACGTCACCGTCGGAGATGGGCTGCACGCGGGCACCGGTGGCCCGGATCTCGGCGATCAGGCCCTTGTGACGGGCCCGGTCCATGACCACGATCACCAGCTCACTCTTGGCGAGGCCGAGGCACTGGCTGAGGATCTCGATGTTTTCGGTGGCACTCTTGCGGATGTCCACCTTGCCCTTGGCGGCCGGGGGAGCGGCCAGCTTGTTCATGTAGAAGTCGGGCGCGTTGAACAGGCCGCCCCGGTCGGAGGCCGCCAGCACGGCCATCGAACCGCGCTGGTTGTTGGCGCAGAGGTTGGTGCCCTCGCAGGGATCCACTGCGAAGTCGACACCGGGGCCCGTGCCACTGCCCACTTCCTCGCCGATGTAGAGCATCGGCGCCTCGTCGCGCTCGCCCTCGCCGATGACGATCCGTCCCTGCATCTGGATCTGACCCATCCGCTTGCGCATCGCCTCCACCGCAGCGGCGTCCGCCTCGTCTTTCTGGCCCAGACCGGTCAGCTCCGCTGACGCGATGGCGGCCTGTTCAACGACCTCGAGAATTTCCTGGATGAGGGTGCGATCCACAGTGGTCCGGCAAGGGTGGAGGCTTCGGAAGGGGACCTGAGATGCCAGCTGCTGCACGGCATTTCAGGAAAGAAGCGGTCATCACTGTATCAGCGGCATCCATCCAGCCTTCCCCGGGCGCGCGGCGGCCGCCAGCCCTCCGGCGGGTGGCCGCCGGTGCCCTACCTACAATCGGCCTTCCCCTGCCCCTGGCCGCAGCATGAGCACCAAGTCCCTGGTGGTGTCGCCCTCGATTCTTTCCGCCGACTTCTCCCGGCTCGGGGATGACGTGCGTGCCGTGGATCAGGCCGGTGCGGACTGGATCCACGTGGACGTGATGGACGGCCGGTTCGTGCCGAACATCACGATCGGTCCGCTGATCGTGCAGGCGCTCCGGCCGGTCACGACCAAGCCCCTCGACGTCCATCTGATGATCGTCGAGCCCGAGCGGTACGTTCCCGAATTCGCCAAGGCCGGCGCCGACATCATCTCGGTGCAGGTCGAGGCCTGTCCCCACCTGCACCGCAACCTTGCCCAGATCAGGGATCTGGGCAAGATGGCCGGCGCCGTGCTCAACCCCAGCACCCCCATCGACACCCTGGAGTACTGCCTCGAGCTCTGTGACCTCGTGCTGGTGATGAGCGTCAACCCCGGTTTCGGAGGGCAGAGCTTCATCGACAGCCAGGTGGACAAGATCCGTGACCTGCGCCGCATGTGCGAGGCCAAGGGCCTCGATCCCTGGATCGAGGTGGATGGCGGCATCAAGGCCGAGAACGCCTGGAAGGTGATCGAGGCCGGGGCCAACGCCATCGTGAGCGGCTCCGGTGTCTTCAACCAGCCGAGTTACGCCGAGGCGATCACCGGGATCCGCAACAGCCGCCGGCCGGCACCCGTGGCCGCCTGAGCAGCCACGCCAACGTCAGCCTGACGGGCGAGATCACACTCCCCCCGCGATCCGGGGGGAGTTTTTTCATGGTCTGGTGCCCGGGGCAGCGGTGGGTTCAGGGACGGTTCAGCTCTCGAAGAACCAGCCGTAGCTGTGCAGGCCGATGCCCAGCAGGTTGACGCCGATGTAGCAGACCACGATCACCACCAGTCCCACCGAGGCCACGATCGCCGGTTTCCGCCCCTGCCAACCGCGGATCAGCCGCGTGTGCAGGTACGCCGCGTACACCAGCCAGCAGATCAGGGCCCAGGTTTCCTTGGGGTCCCAGCTCCACCAGCTGCCCCAGGCCTCGTTGGCCCAGACGGCGCCGCTGACCAGGCCGACCGACAGCAACAGGAAGCCCACCGTGATCGTGCGGTAGCTGAGCGAATCCAGCTGCTCGGCCAGGGAGATCGCCACGCTGCGCAGCTTCATCGGGGCAGCCATCGCGCCCGGCCCGTCGGCCGCCAGCTGGGCCTGGCGGTAGCCGCCGCTGCCGATCGAGCTGCTGCGCAGCTGCAGCTCCTGCCCCCGTTCGGTGAACAGCACCGCCAGGGAGAGCAGCGAGCCCACCAGCAGGGCCGCATAGCTCAGCATGATCACGCTCACGTGCATGACCAGCCAGCTCGAGCGCAGGGCCGGCACCAGCGGTGAGGCCTCCTGAAGCCGCTCCGGCAGAGCGAAGCTGGCGAAGGCCACGCATCCCAGCGCCACCGGGGTGGCGGCGGCCGGCACCAGCGGTGAGGGCCAGGAGCGTTCCACCAGCAGCTGGGTGAGGGTGCATCCCCAGGCCAGGAAACAGAGTGACTCGTAGAGATTGCTGATCGGGAAGTGACCGGAGTCGATCCAGCGCAGCACGAGCTGGGCGGTGAGGCAGAGGTTGGCGCTGGCAACCAGGATCCTCACCAGACCGCTGCTGCGCCCCCCGCTCAGGGACCAGAAGGACAGGGGAAGCACCAGCAGCAGCAGGGCGAAGGCCGCGAGCCCCAGGCCCAGGACTGGATCGTGCAGCAGGTTCGGCAAGGGTGACAGGGAGATGCCGGCCCAGTCTGGCTGTTCACGGTGACTCGCTGCTACCGACTGGCCTGCCGCAACAGGATCAGGGCCGTTCCCAGCCCGATCAGCACGGGCAGCCAGGCCGACAGGACGGGCTGCAGGGTTCCCTTCACGCCGAGGGAACTGAAGCTGAAGGCCACCAGGTAATAGCCGAAGATCAACAGCACGGTCAGGCCGAAACCCTGGCTGCGGCTGCGGCGGGAATGGGGCCGGCCGCCGAGGCTGCTGCCCATCAGGCCGAACACCAGACAGACGGCCGGGAAGGAGAACTTCTCCTGGATGCGCACCCTGAGCTTCCGCGCCGCCTGGGCGTCACCTGATTCGCGCAGCAACCGTTCGGCGGTGCGGGCCTGGCCGATCGTCATCTCATTGGCATCATGCGGCAGCTTGGCCACCCTGATCGGCTGGTTGCCCAGGGGGTACAGGTAACGATCGAACCGGGCCGTGGTGATCGATTCGACCGATCCGCCGCCAACGCCGATGATCTGCCCATCGAGAAATTCCCACTGAGCCTCCCGGTCACTCCAGCGGGCCTGGTTGGCCCTCAGCAGCAGCCTGTTGGCTGATCGGCTCAGATCCAGGAGGGTCACATCCTCCATCACCCCCTGCTTGAAGCGGCGGGCATAGAAGATGTGGGTCAGCCCCTTCTCGGAGTCGCCGTCCGGCATCTCCACCCGCCCGAACTTGGAGAAGAGCACGTCGTCCTTTTCCTCGCCGGCCACGGCACGGCCGATCGCCCGGTTCAAGGTGGCATCGGCCTGGGAGAGAGTGCGGGGCACGATCGCCTCGTTGAAGGCGAAGGTGAGCAACGTCATCACCAGGGAGAGGGCCACGGCCGGCACCACCATCCGCCAGGTGGGCACCCCGATGCTGCGCAGGGCCGTCAGTTCGCTGTTGCCCGAGAGCTTGCTGTAGGTCAGCAGGCTGGCCATCAGGGTGGCCATCGGGAAGGAGAGCACCAGGAACGAGGGCAGCTCCAGCACCAGAATCTGCAGCGCCACATCGAGGGGCAGGCCGGATTCGGCCACGCGTCGCACCAGCTCGAACACCGAACCCACCGAGAGGGACACCGCGGTGAAGGCAGCGACACCGAAGATCAGCGGAGCGATGAGCTCCCCGAGCATCCAGCGATCCACCAGGGGCAGGCGACGCCAGGGCGCCAGCAGGCGGTGGCGGGCGGAGGCACCGGCGGCGTGGAGCTGTGTCACAGGCGGAAGCCCTCCCCGAGGTAATGGCGTCTCACGAGGGGATCATTCCCCACCTCGCGCGAACTGCCGGACGCCAGAATCGCGCCCTCCGAGAGGATGTAGGCCCGATCAGTGATCGCCAGCGTCTCCCGCACGTTGTGGTCCGTGATCAGCAGCCCCATGCCCCGATGGCGCAGTTGTTCGATCAACTGCTGCAGGTCGGCCACGGCGATCGGATCAACCCCGGCAAAGGGTTCGTCGAGCAGCAGATAGCGGGGCCCCTCGGCGCCGACGGCCAGGGCCCGGGCCACCTCGGTACGGCGACGCTCGCCACCTGAGAGCTGGAAGCCGCGGCGGGCCTGGAAGGGTCCGAGGTGAAAGTCTGCGATCAGATTCTCCAGTCGCTCACGGCGCAGAGGGCGGGGCGTGTGGCTCGCCTCGAGCGCCAGACGCAGGTTGTCGCGCACGCTGAGCTGACGGAACACGCTGGGCTCCTGGGGCAGGTAGCCGATGCCGAGGCGGGCCCGGGTGGGCATCGGCAGACGGCCGATATCCCGCCCGTCCAGGAGCACCTGGCCTGCGTCAGGTCGGATCAATCCGGTGACCAGGCCGAAGGTCGTGGTCTTGCCGGCCCCATTCGGTCCGAGCAGGCCGACCACTTCGCCGGGTTCCAGATGGAGCGATACACGGTTGACCAGAACCCGGCCACCGATGGCCAGGACCACATCCTTCAGCTCCAGCGTCATGGCCGGGGGGCATCCCCTGGCGGCAGGTCGGCTCCCGCGGGCGTGGCGGCCGGGGGGGTGGTGTCCAGCCGGTAGCGGGTGATCACCTGTTCACCGGGGGACGGCTGGGCGAGGAGCCGTTCGTTCTGCACCAGATAGGTCAGCTGTTCAGCCCGGATGCTGTGACCGTCACCCTGCACCACGTCCACATCGCCGCTCAGCACCAACCGGCCCTCCCGGCTGAAGTACTGGGCCTGCCGCGCCGTCGCGACGACCCGCTGATCGGGATAGAGGATGCGAACGTTTCCCGTGGCGGTGAGGATGCCCGTGGCATTGTCGGCCTTCTGCAGGTCGGATTCGATCGACACGATTCCCGTCACCGGGGTCGTGACGGGCCCATCGCCGGGGGCGGTGGTGTTCGGCTGCGGGTGGGCGGGAAGGCCCGGCAGAGCAATCAGGCAGAGGCCGAGCAGACCGAGGGTGGCGTGACGGATCGCGGGCAGTGGCAAGGGGCCGGAGCCGACGGCTCGAAGCAATCTACAAGTCCCCCCCGGGGGCCTGAAGCCGTGCCAGCACCGGGGGGGGCAGCTCGTCCAGGGGAGTTCCTTCCTGCAGGGCCTTCAGCCAGGTCCGGGCGGTCTGACGCAGGGCCAGCAGATCGAGGCCCAGAGCCCTGTCCGGTGCGCTGGTCAGCCGACCCAGCCCCTCGCCGGTCAGGATCGTCGCCCCACGGCGGTTGCCGCGCTCGGCATGGAGCTGTCCCACGGCGATCTGCAGGATGCCCTGCAGAACGGGCCTGCACAGACCCGCCGTCTCATGCCACAGCTCCTCGAAGCCGTCGTGGCAGCCGTACCAGTCGCCCGCGTTGAACTGGTCGATGGCGACGGCCAGCCGTGGGTCGGCCAGCAGGCCGAGCTCCTCGGTGTCGACCCCGGCCCTGCCGGTCGGCAGGGCCGGATCGATGGCTTCGGCTGAGCCCATGCCCTCAACCCTTGCCCTGCTCAGCGTTTGGCGGCCTTTCTGGCGGGCAGCTTGCGGAGCCGGATCGACTCGGGGGTGACCTCGAGCATCTCATCGGGGCCGATGTACTCGAGGGCCCGTTCCAGGGTCATCTGCACGGGAGCCTGGAGGGTGTCGAGTTCCTCGGCGCCGGCGGAGCGCATGTTGGTGAGCTGCTTCGCCTTGCAGACATTGATCTCGAGATCCTGGGGCCGGTTGTTCTCACCGATGATCATGCCCTTGTACACCTTGGTGCCCGGGGTGATGAAGAACTGGCCGCGATCCTCGGCATTCTTGAGGGCATAGAAGGTGGCGGTGCCTTCCTCGAAGGCGATCAGCACCCCATTGCGGCGGGCGTCGAAGTCCCCCTGCATCGGCCGGTAATCCAGGAAGGAGTGGCTCATGATCCCCTCGCCCCGGGTGGCACGGATGAACTCGCCCCGGAAGCCGATCAGGCCCCTGGCGGGAACCACGAACTCGAGCTGGGTCCGCCCGTCGTTGGTGTTTTCCATGTTCTGCATTTCCGCCTTGCGGACGCCCAGCTTTTCGATGCAGGCACCCACGGCCGCCTCGGGCACATCGAGCACCAGGGTCTCGTAGGGCTCGCTGGGGGTGCCGTCGATGGTGCGGAAGATGACCTGGGGTTGGCTCACCTGGAATTCATAGCCTTCCCGCCGCATCGTTTCGATCAGGATGCCGAGGTGCAGTTCGCCACGCCCGCTGACGGACCAGCGGTCGGGTGAGTCGGTGTCCTCGACCCGCAGGGCGACATTGGTGAGCAGTTCCTTCTGCAGACGGTCACGGATCTGCCGGCTGGTGACGAACTTCCCTTCCTTGCCCGCGAAGGGGGAATCGTTGACCACGAAGGTCATCTGCAGGGTGGGTTCGTCCACCTTGATCAAGGGCAGGGCTTCCGGGTTGTCCGGACAGGCGATGGTCTCGCCGATGTTGACTTCGTCGAATCCAGCGACGGCCACCAGATCGCCGGCGCTGGCCTGCTCGATCTCGACCCGCTGCAGGCCCTGGAAGCCGAGCAGCTTGCTGATCCGGCCGCGCTTGACGCTGCCGTCATCGCGCAGCAGGGCAGCCGGTTGGCCGGCCTTGATGGTGCCGTTGTGGATCCGCCCGATCATGATGCGACCGAGGAAGTCGCTGTAGTCGAGGGTGGTGACCTGAAGCTGCAGGGGCTTGGCGGGATCACCCACCGGCGGCGGGACGTGCCGGAGAATGGCATCGAACAGCGGACGCATCGTGTCGCTGTCGGTCTTCATGTCCGGCTTGGCGTAGCCGCCCATGCCACTGCCGAACAGGTAGGGAAAGTCGCACTGGTCGTCGTCGGCGCCCAGTTCCAGGAAGAGGTCGAGCACCTTGTCGACCGCGACCTCGGGATCCACCCGGGCCCGGTCGATCTTGTTGACGAAGACGATCGGCCTCAGACCCTTTTCCAGGGCCTTTTTGAGCACGAAACGGGTCTGGGGCATCGGCCCCTCGTTGGCGTCCACGATCAGCAGACAGCCATCCACCATGCCGAGAACCCGCTCCACTTCACCGCCGAAGTCGGCGTGGCCGGGGGTGTCGACGATGTTGATGCGAATCCCCTCGTAATCGACCGCCGTGTTCTTCGAGAGGATGGTGATACCCCGCTCACGCTCCAGGTCGTTGGAGTCCATGACGCAGGTGGGGACCGCCTCGTTGTCGCGGAAGATGCCGGACTGGGCGAGCAGCGCGTCGACGAGGGTGGTCTTGCCGTGGTCGACGTGGGCAATGATCGCAATGTTGCGAATCGGCGTGCCTGGATGTGCGCCGCTCATAGATTGAGAATTCCTACGGTTACGGATGAAGCCAAGCGGCCACTCTATCCCATGCACCCTGAGGTCCCCACCGGGCGGTTTCCCGCAGTTCAGGCCCTGGCCCTGAGGCTGCCGCGCGTCACCCCCAGCCGGCTTTCGAGCCGTTCCTGCTGCCACAGCTGACGCCCACTGAGGCGTCCAGCCAGCGCCTCGCGGTACGCCACGACCCGACGACGGGTTGCGGTGGCGTCCTCATCCAGCAGCTCGATGCGGAAGTGGCGCGCACCTCCCGCCAGGAGCTGCGGCAGAGCCTCGGCCGCACTCTGGGCACGGGCGTTGAACAGGGTGTTGCGGCAGCCCAGGTCGGCCCTGAGGGGGTGCTCGGCTCCGCTGCGATCACGCAGCAGCACGGTGTGCTGCTCGCAGGGCCTGCCGCAATCCGTGTGGTCGTGCCCGTCGGAGAGAAAGGCGCAGAACAGGCAGTGCTCCATGTGGAACAGCGGCATGTGCTGATGAACCGTGATCTCCACACTTCCCGGGGGTGAACCCACCAGCAGCCCCAGCAGCTGCTGCAGGTCGAGATCGTGGCTGGCGGTGACACGGTGCAGGCCCCAGCGCTCCAGGAACCATCCGAGGCTGAGGGGATTGGAGACATTGAGGCTGAAATCGCCGATGCAGGGTGCCTCCGGGGTCAGCCGCTCCAGTTGGTCCGCATTGCGCACCAGGTAGCCATCCGGTCGGGCCCGCAGCAGCGGCTCCAGGCTCCAGGCTTCGTCGGGACGCACAATGCGGGGGCCGGCGAGCCAGAGTCCCCCGGGCCAGCACCCCTGCCCGATCGCCACGGCCTCCCGGAGCTCGCGGGGCTGCTCCAGGTCGGCCATCACCGCGTGGACCGGCGCGTGGCGCAGGGCCCGCAGCTGCTCCAGGCTCCGCACCAGCACCACCAGATGGGGATCCTGCGGCGCCGCGTCATCGCCGCAACCCTCCGGCTGAGGGGGCTGCAGCCGCATCAGCGCCTGCAGTGGCGTGAGCGGTTCAGCCGGGTTGCCGACGCTCCGATCGGTGGCATGGTCGCCAGTCCGGGCGTCCAGTAGCGCGACCAGCCGCCGGCGGATCCGGTTCAGCTCCGCCACGGGCAGGAACAGGGGGCCATCGGCGAGCTCCACGGTCAGGGTGTCCAGCGACCATCCGCTGCCGCCGAGGCGCCCGAGCTGGGCCTGAAGGCGCGGCGCATCGAGACCGGCGCCCTCGGCCGGCACGAGGGCGATCGTGCTGCACACCTCCAGGTCGCCCCCCGGCTGTCCCACCGTGCGCACCGTCAGCACCTGCTGCCTTCGCCCTTGCACCAGCAGATGCAGGGGCCGCCGCCGCTCGGGCGGTTCGCTCCCGGCCAGGCGGCTCCAGCGCCGTTCCCGCTCGGGGTCACTCGTGAGCCAGCAGGGACTGCCCGGCGGCAGGCCCTCCCCGGCGATCCGCCCGGGGCCCAGGCGCACGGCCAGCCGTCCCTCACCCCGCTGCTGGACGGCCATGACCCGGCCTCCGACTTCCAGCGGCGCGGTGAGGGGGGAGCCGCCGGCAGCTTCGAACACGACGCCATCACCCGGCTTGAGGCTGGCGTCGGTGTCCAGCAGCCACCAGCCTGACGGTTCGATCCGTTGCAGCACCCCGAGTTCCGGACCGCGCTTCTTGCTCCAGCGCGCATGCACCAACTGGCGGTGGTTGACCCCCTCGAACCAGCCGGTGGACAGACCCCGTGAAAAGCTCAGCTCCAGATCCCTGCGCCGCTCGGCGTCCATCGGCTCGGGCACCGCGCCTTGCGCGAGCCGGTCGAGCCCCTGGCGGTAGGCCTGGGTGACGGCAGCCACATAGCTGGCGTCCTTGAGGCGACCCTCGATCTTGAGGCTGGCGATGCCCAGCTCCCGCAGCTTCGGCAGCACGTCCCAGGCCGCCAGATCCTGCGGGGAGAGCAGGTAGCGCCGATCCCCGAGGTCCCGCTCCACCCCATCGACAACGAGTTGGTAGGGGAGACGGCAGGCCTGGGCACACTCGCCCCGGTTGGCGCTGCGCTGTCCCAGGGCCTCGCTGGTGAGGCACTGGCCCGAGTAGGCCACACAGAGCGCTCCATGCACGAACACCTCCAGCGGCACGACGAGGTCCCGGGCCAGCAGCTGCTGCTGGATGCGCTCCAAGTCCTGCAAGCTGAGTTCCCGCGCCAGCACGACCATGCGGCAACCCAGGGCGGCGGCCTGGGCCACGCCGGCGGCGCTGGTGATCGACATCTGGGTGGAGGCGTGCACCGCCAGCTCGGGCGCGAGCATTCCGGCCAGCCGGGCCAGGCCGATGTCCTGCACGATCAAGGCATCCACTCCGGCATGGCTCGCCTCCAGCACCAGCTCCCCGGCTTCCTCGAGCTCGTCGGTGAAGATCAGCACATTGAGGGTCAGGTAGGCCCTCAGGCCCCGACGGTGCAGCCAGTCGACGATCGCCGGCAGCTCGCGGCGCCGGAAATTGGCCGCCCGCATGCGGGCGTTGAAGGCATCCACCCCGAAGTAGACGGCATCGGCACCGCTCGCCGCCGCCGCCCGCAGGGCCTCCCAGTGCCCGGCGGGAGCCAGGAGTTCCGGATTCCGCTGAGGCTGGAAGGGCTGCATCAGCGGGCCAGCCTCTGGGCCGGCTCGAACAGCTGCAGCGCCTCGCCGCTGCCCTCGAAGCGCCAGTGCCAGGGCTCGTAACTCACGCCCTGGCGGTTGTCAGGTGGGAACGAAAGAATGAAGTGGTGGCGGGCCGCATGCTTCTCGAGCCAGGCGAACGCCTCGGTCTGGTCGAAGCTCGGGCTGAGATGGGTGTGGGGCATCCGCGCGTCACCGAGATCGACGGCGTAGCCGGTGCTGTGCTCCGAGAACCCCGGCGGGGCACTCACCTGGGCCCGTTCCACGGCCTTCTGATTCCGTTCCGACTTGACGTCGAAGAAAATCGTCTTCTGCAGGTCCTGGGAACGGAAGGCGCTGAGGAGTTCCAGCTCGATGCCATCAGCGGCGGCGGCCCGGCGCATCGCCTCCAGGGCCTCGGCCGCATCGCGGCGCAGGCGCTGGCCCGGGCCGACGCTCACCAGCGCGCTGGCAGGTGCTTCCGGGTAGGGGAAATGGCCGAGCAGGCGTCCATCGGCTCCTGGGCGGGCAGTGAGGCCGGCGACCGGGGGAGGTGCCAGCAGCCGCCGCAGGGGCTGGGGGAAGACGAGCGCCAGGCCAGCGGCCACGATGGCCATGGCTCCGGCCCCCAGGGCCAGCCGTCCAAGCAGTCCGGGACCCTTCGGCGTCGCCGGTACGGAGCGCCGGGCGACCGGAATGTCCTCCACCGTTGTCCCGGAGGCCCTGCGGGAGCTGGCGCGGCTGCCGCTGCGCAGGGGCGTCAAGGCCGACCTCCCCGCCCGACTCCGGCCCGACCTCTGGCCCGACCCGCGATCGAACCCCATCCCGGACCGGCCTGAGGACCGGTCTGACGACCTGCCTGAGGACCCGTCCGCTGCTCCGCCCGCGCCCTGCCGCCTGGCACCGATCACCCCTTGAGATTCCAAGCGTGACGATCCTATGGGCGGAGGCCGGAATGGGCGTCCTCGGGCCGAGCAACAGTGTTAGCTTCCGGCCAGAACCATTTCTGGCGGAGCGTTTGTCCGATGTTGCGTGTCGCAGTGGTGGGCGGCGGCCCCAGTGGCTCCTGTGCCGCCGAGGTCCTCGCCAAGGCCGGCATCGAAACCTGGATCTTCGAGCGCAAGCTCGATAACGCCAAGCCCTGCGGCGGCGCGATCCCGCTCTGCATGGTGTCTGAATTCGACCTTCCGGAATCGATCATCGACCGGAAAGTGCGCCACATGAAGATGATCTCGCCCTCCAACCGGGAGGTGGACATCAATCTCGAGAATGAGGCCGAGTACATCGGCATGTGCCGCCGGGAGGTGCTCGATGCCTTCCTGCGCAACCGTGCGGCCGAGCTGGGTGCCCATCTCGTCAACGGCCTGGTCACGAAGATCGACACCGGGGCGAACCGCCAGGGCCCCTACACGCTCACCTATTCCGATTACGGCACCGGTGAGGCCACCGGCGAGACCAGGACCCTGGAGGTCGACCTGATCGTCGGCGCCGATGGGGCCAACAGCCGCGTGGCCAAGGCCATGGATGCGGGCGACTACAACGTGGCGATTGCCTTCCAGGAACGGATCAAGCTCCCGGCCAAGGAGATGAGCTACTACGAGGATCTGGCGGAGATGTACGTCGGCACCGACGTGTCCCCGGACTTCTATGCCTGGGTGTTCCCCAAGTACGACCATGTGGCGGTCGGCACCGGCACCATGCAGGAGAACCAGTCCCTGATCAAGGGTCTGCAGGAGGGCATCCGGCTGCGCGCCAGGAAGCGGCTGGCCAATGGTGAAGTCATCAAGGTGGAGGCCCATCCCATTCCCGAGCATCCCCGCCCCCGGCGGGTGGTGGGACGCATGGCGCTGGTGGGCGATGCCGCCGGTTACGTCACCAAGAGCTCCGGTGAGGGCATCTATTTCGCGGCCAAGAGTGGCCGGATGTGCGCCGAGCAGATCGTGGAGTCCAGCCAGGGCGGCCAGAGGATCCCCACCGAGGCGGATCTCAAGAAGTACCTCAAGAAGTGGGACCGCCAGTACGGCGCCACCTACAAGGTGCTGGAGATCCTCCAGAACATCTTCTACCGCAACGATGCCGCACGGGAGGCCTTCGTGGAGATGTGCGATGACAAGGATGTGCAGCGGCTCACCTTCGACAGCTACCTCTACAAGCGGGTGGTGGCCATGAACCCCTGGCAGCAGTTGAAGCTCACCTTCCTCACCCTCGGCGCCGTCCTGCGGGGCAATGCCCTGGCTCCCCAGAGCTACAAGCCGGTCGACAGTGCCGTGCGGGACGACGATGAGGTCAATGCGATGCTCGCGGTCAGCACCATCAAGGGCGGCATCCGGATGCGCGGCGAGCCGACCCCAGGCTCCGAGGCCGGCGGCCGTGATGCCGTGGAGGTCGAGCGGGACAGCCGCGAGCCGGTTCTCTCCGGCAAGTGAGCCTGGCGCAGGCGAGGGCGCGCCCCTGAACGCGCCCCGCTGAGGACCTCACCCTGAGGACCTCACGCCAAGCACGTTCCGCGGCGGGCGTCATGTCCCGGGGGGGTCAGCCCGTGATGCGACTGAAGTCTCCCAGCACCGCGGCCTGGTTGCGGAGCACCCCGAGCAGGGCCAGCCGGTTGGCTCGCACGCCGGGGTCCTCCGCCATCACCATCACGCTGGTCTCCCCATCGAAGAAGGCTGCCAGAACCGGCGCACTGTCAGCCAGGGCAGCCGCGAGACCTGCGTATCCCTGGGCCGTGGAGGCCGAAGCCAGGGGTTCCAGCCGCTGCAGTTCGGCCAGCATCGCCCCCTCGCTCGGCTTCTCGAACAGGCTCGGGTTCACCACCTGCGCGGGGCTGAGCAGATCCGGGGCCAGCTCCGCCTTGTCCGCCAGCCGTGCTGCCCGGGTCACGACGGCCTGAATCGCCATGAGCGTGCCCCGGCTGCGCAGATCCTGCAGCAGCCGGGCCCGGACGCGCACGTCACCGGGGTCGCCCAGCAGTCGCCCCGTGGCGGTGGACTCACCGGCCACGGCCTGGACCAGGTCGCTGTCGAGGCCTTCCTCCTCGAGCAGGCTGCTGATCCGCTGGCGGAGGAACTCCATCAGCTCCAGCGCCAGCCCCTGGGGATCGGGAAGGCTCTCGGGCAGAAGCGTCGCCCAGTGGCTGGTGCACCGTTCCAGCAGGGCGACCAGATCCACGCGCCACCCCTGCGACCAGAGAATCTGGAGGATTCCGTTACCGGCTCGACGCAGGGCGTAGGGATCGGAGGAGCCGGTGGGACGCTCCCCTTTTCCGAAGATGCTGAGCAGCAGCTCCAGCCGCTCGGCCAGGGCCACAACCGCACCGGCTGCGGTGGCCGGCAGGGCATCACCGGCCCCACGCGGCAGGTAGTGTTCCAGCACCGCCACGGCCACCTCCCGGGGCTCCCCCTCCGCCAGGAGGTACTTGGCGCCCATCACGCCCTGCAGTTCAGGGAACTCCCCCACCATCTGGCTGACGAGGTCGTGCTTGCAGAGGTGGGCGGCCCGGCGGGCATGGTCGGCGTCGACGTCCGGCAGGGGCAGGGCCTCCAGCAGCACGTCGGTGCACCATTCCATCCGCTCGACCCGGTCCCGCAGGGACCCCAGCCCCTCGGCGAAGGTCACCCGGGCGAGCTGGTCGCGCCGGTCGATGCTCGCAACGGCGCGGTCGGCGTCCACGAAGAACCGGGCATCCGCCAGCCGCGCCTTGAGCACCCGTTCATTGCCACGGCGCACCAGGGAGTCCGCGGCGGGGAGCCCGTTGCCGATGCAGAGAAACCTGGGAAGCAGTGCGTCAGCGGCCTCGAAGGCCAGCGGGTCGACCGCCGCCCCCTGCCGGTACAGGGGGATGTAGCGCTGATGGGCGCGCATCACGGTGCACAGCACCTCGGCCGGGAGGGAGAGGAAGGAGGGTTCGATCGATCCCTCGATCAGCTGGGGGGCCTCGACCAGATCGGTGAGCTCCTCGAAGAGACTGTCGGGCAGGTCGGGGCGGGCCTGCAGTGCCGCAGCGGCCTGCTCCACGCCGGAGCGGATCAGCGCGGCCCTGCGCTCCCGCTCCACCATGACCCCAGCCGCTCCGAGCGTCTGGCTGTAGGCGTTGGCGGCCGCAATCGGAACCGCGTCGGCATGGAGCCGGTGTCCGCGGCTGAGGCGGCCTGAGCGGATTTCCGGATCCGTACCTGGGAGGCTCAGGGGGACGACCGTCTCATCGAGCAGGGCCACCAGCCAGCGCAACGGTCGGGAGAAGCGGCTCTCGCCCTCGCCCCAGCGCATGAACCGCCTCCCCTGGAGCCCCTGGATCCAGGCCGGGATGAGCTGGGCCATCACCGCAGCGGTGCTGCGGCCCGGCTCGACCCGGCTGGCGAAGACGAAGGGGCCCTTGGGCGTCGCCCTCACCTCCAGGGCCTCGGGCTCCACCCCGCAGCGACGGGCGAAGCCGATCGCCGCCGGCGTGGGCTGCCCGTCCCTGAACGCCTGCTCCGCCGGCGGACCCTTGCGTTCTTCGCTGGCATCCGGTTGACGCTCCGGCAGTCCTTCCACGCTGAGGGCCAGCCGTCGCGGCGTGCTGGTGCAGTGGATGGCCCCGTGGACCAGGCGCTGATCCCGCAGGTCCGCCCGCACGGCCGTCTCCAGCTGGGGCAGGGCCAGCCGGGCAAAATCTGCCGGCAGTTCCTCGGTACCGATCTCCAGCAGAAACGTCGACAAGGGATGGGCTTCGGCAGCAGCCAACTTTATGGAGCCGACCCTGGCGGACCGACTTCAGGACCTGCACCGTTCGCTACCGTCAGGCGGATATCGGGTGGTTGCCGTAACCGTGACGTCTGGGTCGACGAAGTTCGAGCAACTCAAGGCCACCAGTGGGCATCTTCGCGAGCCCTTGCTCACGGAACTCGCCAATGCGGATCCGAACTTCACGGACAGTGCCGTTCAGATCCTGAAGTTCCACGGCAGCTACCAGCAGGACAACCGCGACAACCGTCAGAAAGGCCAGTCGAAGGACTGGCAGATGATGCTGCGCCTGCGCAACCCGGCCGGCCGGGTGCCGGCACAGCTCTACCTGGCCATCGACGAGCTGGCCGACCGGCTCGGCAACGGCACCCTGCGCACCACCACGCGCCAGGCCTTCCAGATGCACGGGGTGCGCAAGGACAACCTCAAGGAGGTGATCGGCACCATCGTGCGCTCCCTGGGCTCCACCCTGGCCGCCTGCGGTGACATCAACCGGAACGTGATGGCTCCGGCGGCCCCGTTCTCCAAGGGCGGCTACCCCGCGGCCCGGCAGCTGGCCGACGACATCGCGGATCTGCTGGCCCCCCAGGCCGCCGAGGGTTCCTACCTGGATCTCTGGGTCGATGGGGACCTCAGCTACCGCATCAAACCCAGCCCAGCGGCCCGGAAGGTGAAGGAGGCCCAGCACCAGAGTGGGGTGTACAGCGGCGACTCCGAGGAACCCCTCTACGGGGCCACCTATCTGCCCCGCAAGTTCAAGGTGGCGGTGACGGTTCCGGGAGACAACTCGGTCGATCTGCTCACCCAGGACATCGGCCTGGTCCTGTTCACCGACCCCCAGGGGCGCCCGCAAGGGGCCAATGTCTACGTCGGCGGCGGCATGGGCCGCACCCACAACAAGGAGGAGACCTTCGCCCGCACGGCCGACCCTCTGGGTTATGTGGCCTATCCGCACCTGCTGGAGCTCGTGCAGGCCATCGTGGCCCTGCAGCGGGACCATGGCGACCGCCAGCTGCGCCGCCATGCCCGCATGAAGTACCTCATCCACGACCGGGGCGTGGACTGGTTCCGCCAGGAGCTCAGAGCGACGTACTTCGCCCATCCGATCAAGGGGATGCGCCTAGAGCCGAAGGCGAAGCTGGAGGATTATCTCGGCTGGCACCGCCAGAGCCAGGGCCTCTGGTTCGTCGGCCTGCCGATCCTCTGCGGTCGGATCTCCGGAGAGCTGAAGCCGGGTCTGCGGCGCCTTGTTGACACCTACAAGCTGGAACTGCGGCTCACCCCGAACCAGGACATCCTGCTGTGCAACATCGGCGCGGCCCAGCGCAGCAGCATCCGCGCCGAACTCGAGCAGCTCGGATTCGCCTCCCCCGAGGCTCCCCGCCCCCTGGCCCGCCACGCCCTCGCCTGTCCGGCACTGCCGCTCTGCGGGCTGGCGGTGACCGAAGCGGAGCGCGTGCTCCCCGATGTGCTGGAGCGCCTGGAGGTGCTCTTCGAGACCCTCGGGATCACCCGACCGGTGCTGGTCAGGATGACCGGCTGTCCGAATGGCTGTGCGCGGCCCTACATGGCGGAGATCGGTCTGGTGGGCAGCGGCGTGGACCAGTACCAGCTGTGGCTCGGCGGCACCCCCAACCTCAGCCGCCTGGCCGAGCCCTACCTGGAGCGCCTGCCTCTGGCCGAGCTGGAGACCACGCTTGAACCCCTGCTGCGTGCCTGGCAGAGCGCCGGAGGGCGGCGCAGCTTCGGTGATTTCGTCGCCAGGACCGGCCGCCCGGCCGTCGAAGCCATGCTGGCGGCGGCCTGAACCATGGGGCACCTCCTGATGGGGCTGAGCTCCCTCCTCGGTGCCCTGCTGCTGATCAGTCACGCCGAGCTGCCCCTGCAGGCCCAGGGGCGCCGGGCACCGGCCCTGCCGGCCTCGAAGCCCACCATCTACGACCCCGATCCCCTCACCTGCCAGCCCGCCACCATCCGGGAGGCGTTCGAGCGGCAGCTGGAGCCCTACGCCAGCCAGAGCCCCACCGTGCTGGCGCAACTGCGGAAGGTGCAGCTCGACATGACGCGCTCCAGTCTGCAGCGCTGTGTGAGCAAGGGCCTCATGGACAGGGAGACGGCTTCGGCGCTGTGGACGGAGCTCGTCAGCGCTCAGACCACCGGCTCCACCCGTCCGTAGAACGCGGCGGGCTGCGCGGTGCGCCAGGCCCACAGCTGATCTCCCCAGCTGAAATGCCACCACTCGTTCGGGTGCTGGGCGAAGCCGCTCGCCTCCATCACCTGGCGCAGCAGGGCGCGGCGACCGTGCCAGAGCAGCGCCTCCTGCCGCTGCTGCTGGTCAACACTGCGCTGCGCCAGCGCGCCGAAGTGATCCGGTTCGGACACCGCCCCGAGCGCGTCGATCGGAGATCCCATGGCGAGCTCGAGCCCGGACTGATCGGCCAGGGTCAGGTCCACGGCGGCACCGGTGCTGTGGGGGGGAGGGCTGAGGGGGTCCGGACTCGGGGGGGCCCAGAAGCGAGCCACCTCCACCTCCACTGCCTCCCGTGCCGGTGATGCCGCGTCAGGGTCCAGGCCCAGCTCGGCGCAGCGCTGCCGGATGGTGTGCTCGACCATGAAGGCCTGCACGGCTACGGGGCGCCAGCCATCGAAGATCGCCAGCCGCCACTCCGGCCGGAGTCGCTGCAGGCTGGCCTGGGCCATCAGCAGACGCTCGATCACCCCCTGGCGCAGCTGGAACGGTCCGGCAGCGGCGCCATAGGGCGCCCCGAGGGCGCTGTAGGGATGGGGCTCCAGACGGAGCAGCTCCGCGGGCAGGGGACAGAGGGGCTCGGAGCTGGGCTGGATCGCCAGGCCATTCCAGGGACGCAGCGCCATCGCGGGCCGAACGGCAGCGTCCAGTCTGGGCCAGCCGCGTCCGTGGCTGGCTGGCACCTGTCAGTTGAGCCGCACGGCGGCAGTCAGCCGCGCCCGCTGGCGGGCCAGCAACGCCGCGAGCTGGGGATGGTGGGCGAGCTCCGGGTCCTGTCCCAGGATCTGCTGGGCGACGCGGCGGGCCTGCTCGAGCACCGCCCCGTCGTCGCTCAGGGACGCCAGGGCCAGATCCGGCAGGCCCGACTGCCGGGTGCCGAGCACCTGGCCAGGGCCCCGCAGGCGCAGATCCATCTCGGCGATCTCGAAGCCGTCCGTGGAGCGCACCAGCACGTCCAGCCGCTGCTTCGCCTGGGCCTGGCGACTGTCATTGAGCAGCAGGCAATGGGAGGCCGCCGCACCCCGGCCCACCCTGCCGCGCAACTGGTGCAGCTGGGCCAGGCCGAAGCGCTCGGCATGCTCGATCACCATCACCGAGGCCTCCGGCACATCGACGCCCACCTCCACCACGGTGGTGCTGACCAGCACCTGGCTCTGGCCGGCGGCGAAGGCCTGGATCGCCTTCTGCTTCTCCTGGCTGGCCATGCGGCCATGCAGCAGCCCGACCATGAGGTCGGGAAAGATCTCCTGGCTCAGCTGCCGATGCACCTCCACCGCGGAGCGCAGATCGAGCTTCTCCGATTCCTCCACCAGGGGGAGCACCACATAGGCCCGCTGGCCCCGGGCCACCTCGTCCCGGATCAGGCTGTAAGCCCGATCCCGTTCGGAGCCCCGCAGCAGGGTGGTCCGGATCGGCGTCCGCCCCGGTGGGAGTTCATCGATCTGGCTGACCTCGAGATCCCCGTGCAGGGACAGGGCCAGCGTCCGTGGGATCGGGGTGGCCGTCATCGTGAGCAGATGGGGCTGGAGGCCCTTCGCGAGCAGTCGGTTCCGCTGGGCGACTCCGAAGCGGTGCTGCTCATCCACCACCACCAACCCCAGCCGGGCGAAGGCGACCGGATCCTCCAGCAGGGCATGCGTGCCGACCAGAAGCTGCAGCTGGCCATTGGCCAGGTCCGTGAGCAGCTCCCGCCGCCGCCGCGCCGGCGTGGAACCGGTGAGCAGAGCACAACTCACGTGCAGCTGGGGCAACCAGGCAGCCAGCTTGCGGAAGTGCTGTTCGGCGAGCACCTCCGTGGGGGCCATCAGGGCGCCCTGGCAGCCCGCATCGATGGCCGTGAGCAGGGCGCCGATCGCCACGACCGTCTTGCCGCTGCCCACGTCCCCCTGCACGAGGCGGGCCATGGTCTGCTCGCGGGCCAGGTCGGCGCGGATCTCATCGAGCACCCGCTGCTGGGCCGCCGTGAGGGGGAAGGGAAGCAACGCCAGGAAGCGCGTCACCAGACTGTCGCCGCCGGGGCTCTGCAGCGGCTGGGCGGGCCGGCTGGTGAGTTCGCGTCGCCGTGTCAGCAGGCCCACCTGGAGCAGCAGAAATTCGTCGAACACGAGCCTGTGGCGGCTGGCCCGCAGCAGCTCCTGCGTCGAGGGGTTGTGGATCTGTTGCAGGGCCTGGGGCCGATCGATCAGCTGCTCCACCCGCCGCAGGTCGGCGGGCAGAGGGTCCCCCCACTGCTCGACGAGGGGGAGCACCGCGGCCATCGCCTGGCGCAACCTGTCCGCACCCAGTCCCTCGGTGAGCCCGTAGACGGGCATCAGCCGGCCGATGGCGCTGTGCCGCACCGGGGCCTGGGGGCTTTCGAGCACTTCGATCAGTGGATCCTGGAAGGCAGGCCCGTAGGGGCTCTCCTTCACGAGGCCGCTGACGGCCACGGTGGCTCCGGGCGGGTACTGCCGTTCCTGGCTCTTCAGCCAGCCCGGGCTGGCGAACCGCCGGCCGGCGAAGAAGCGACTGACCCGGATGCGCCCGGTGGGGTCGCTCAGGTGGAGCTCGAGGATCGCCAGATTGGGGTTGCGGGGACTGCTGAATCCATGGCAACGCCGCACCGTGGCCACGATCGTGGCGGTGCGCCCCACCTCCAGGCCCGTGATCCGCACCAGGTTGGCGTAATCGAGATAGTCGCGGGGGTAGTAATGCACCAGATCGCGCACCACGAAGAGGCCCAGCTGAGCCAGCCGCGCCGCGGTTCGAGGACCGATGCCCCGGATCTCGCCAAGGGGCGATTCCGGGTTCCAGGCAGGAGCCGGCGCTCCGCCGCGTCCCTCCGTTGAGGCCGGAGGGGCCGAGGGCGTCGCGGTGAGGCGGAGCCGCGGCGGGCCCATCGGGGTGGCCGGCTGCAGCGAGCGCCGCAGCGCGTGCAGGTGCTCCCGGCAGCGGCGCACGAGGGTCTGGCGCCGGCCCGGGCTCAGCTCCCCGTAGCCCTCGAAGGCTGCGGCCAGCTCCTGACGCTGCTGCGGCTCGGGCATTGCAGGGTCGGCCTCACGCAGGTTGCGCGCCAGAAAGCCGCTGAAGCGCTCCCGGCGGCCCATCAGGTCCGTGAAGCCCCGGTCCGCCTCCAGTTGCAGTGCCTGCTGCAGGGTGCTCAGCCAGCTCTCGGGTGTGGCGGCGAGGGGCTGGTGTCCGGCGGAGGCTGCTTCTGCTCCCCGGTGGTCGTGGGCCTGCGGTTGTCCTCCAGCCACAGCCGCTCCGCCTCGAGGGTCCGAACCCGCCGCTGCACGCGGCGATACTGCTGCGCCATTCTGCGCACCTCCTGGCGGTGCTGGAGGAGTCGGCTACGGCAGGTGCGCAGCTGGGGCTGTTCCAGTTCCAGATCGGGGAGGCGCAGCAGCACAGCGACCAGATCCATCGACTCCGGGCCCGACTCCGGCCCCGGCTCCACCGCCACGGGAACGGAGAGCCGCAGCAGGTTCGGGGGCGCCTGCAGGGGCTCCACCTGCCCGCTGAGGGCCGCATCCAGGAGACCGACGGGGAGCAGACCGCGGGTCAGGCCCAGCCTGAGGAACTGCACATTGAGGGCGTGGGAGAGGTTGCGCAGCCGTCTGGCCAGGGCCCGCTCATAGCCGTCGAGCCAGTGCAGCAGGGTCGGGGGGTCCGTGGGCAGCACCGCCCCCTCCCAGGGGGAGGCGAGCGGTTCCGGGGTCCCGGCAGCCTGGGGGGTGTCGGCAGCCTGGGTCCCCGATGGCTCCAACGCCTCGACCATCGCGTCGAGCAGGGCGGCCAGATCGGGGGCCGTTGCCCCGACCTCGGGCCACGCTGCCTCGAGGCCTGCAGGGCCCGACGCGTCCGCATCGCGGCCCTGAAGAAGGCGGGGATCGATCGGTGGCTCCATGCCCAGCTGGATCGAGCCGACGGGATCATTCCTCCCGGCCGGCCTCCCCGGGGGCCTCCCCGCCGGGCTGAACGCCTGGGGCTCCTGCGCCTCGCTGCTGGCGAGGTGCTGGGGGGGACGGCGTTCCTGGCGGGCCATCTGCGCCGCCATGGCAGCCACCTGCTCCACGGTCAGCAGGGCACTGGCCCGTCGCACCAGATCCTCCATCCGCTCGTGCAGCTCGGTGCGGCTGGACGCCGTCATGCGGCAGTAGCGGTCGGGGTGCACCTGGGTCGCCAGGTGGAAACAGGCCTGCTGGATGACCTGGAGGAGGCTCTGGCGGAGCACCTGCAGATACAGGGCCAGGTGCCGGTACAACTCCGGATTGCCGCGCTGCAGCTCCCGGCGCATGCCGGCGAGCTGGTGACGCGCCTCCAGCAGGGAGTCCACGACGGTGGCTGGGTTGGGATCGGGCAGGGGGTTGGGGAGCCGGTGGAATCAGGCGGCCTGCATGGCGGCCACTTCCGCGGCGAAGTCCATCTTCTCCACCTCGATGCCCTCGCCGAGGTTGAAGCGAACGAAGCGGCGCACCTGGATGTTCTCGCCCACCTTGCCAGCGACCTGCTTCACCAGTTCGGCCACGGTCATGGTGCTGTCCTTGATGTAGGGCTGATCCATCAGGGCCATTTCCTTGAGGCGCTTGCCGATCCGGCCGGCCACGATCTTCTCCTTCATCTCCTCCTTCTTGCCGGCCAGGTCATCACGACCCATCTCGATCTGCTTTTCCCGATCGGCCACCTCGGCCGGGATGGCGTCGGTGGTGACGTAGTCGACGGAAGGGCAGGCAGCGATCTGCATGGCCACGTTGCGGATCAACTCCTGGAAGATCTCACCCCGGGCCACGAAGTCGGTCTCGCAGTTGACCTCCACCAGAACCCCAACGCGGGCACCGGTATGGATGTAGGAGCCGATAGCACCTTCGGCGGCCGTACGGCCGGCCTTCTTCTCCGCGGAGGCGATGCCCTTCTGGCGCAGCCACTCGATGGCCTTGTCGCTGTCGCCGTTGGTTTCAGACAGTGCCTTCTTGCAGTCCATCATGCCTGCGCCTGTCTTGTCGCGCAGGTCCTTGACGAGCTTTGCCGAAATCTGAGCCATGACGTGTGGTGATCAGGTGACGATGGATGGGGATGGTGCAGGAACGGAACTCCCAGGGGACGCCGTTCAGGCGTCGTCGCTCTGCGCCTGTTCCGAGGAGCCGTGGCGCCCTTCGTTGATGGCATCGGCCAGGCGTCCCAGCACCAGCTGCACGGAGCGCACGGCGTCGTCGTTGCAGGGGATGGGCACGTCGCAGAGATCCGGATCGCAGTTCGTGTCGAGCATCGACACCAGGGGGATGTCGAGCTTGCGGGCCTCGAGGACGGCGTTGGTCTCCCTCCGCTGGTCGACGAGCACCACCACATCGGGAAGGCGGCGCATGTTCTTCAGGCCGCCGAGGTACTTCTGGAGCCGCTCAAGTTCACGCCGCAGCACGGCAGCTTCCTTTTTCGGACGCATCGCGATGGCGCCGGAGGACTCCATGCGCTCCAGATCCTTGAGCCGCTCGATCCGAGCGCGCATCGTGGTCCAGTTGGTGAGCATGCCGCCCAGCCAGCGCTGGTTCACATAGGCGGCGCCGCAACGGTTGGCCTCCAGGGCGATCACCTCGGAGGCCTGCTTCTTGGTGCCCACGAAGAGAAAGCGCTTGCCACTGCGGGCGGCACTGCGCACCCACTTGTAGGCGTTGTTCATGCAGACGGCGGTCTGCACCAGATCGATGATGTGAACGCCGTTGCGCGCGCAGTAGATGTAGCGCGACATCTTCGGGTTCCAGCGACGGGTCTGGTGCCCAAAGTGGGCACCCGCCTCCATCATTTCGGCGAGCGTGACGACAGCCATGGGATTGGGGTTGGGGTTTCGGGTTTGCCTCCACCTGCCTAGGGATCGCGGGGCCGCGGTGGTGGTGGCCTCAACGTCTGGGCTCGAGGCTTCATGGCCCCGCGACACCGGTGCGTTGCAGCTGTTGACCGTCCGCTGCGCCCCAGATCACCCGAAACACGCAGGTGTGCGGTGTGAGTGGAACCCACGAACCCTATCAAACGGGGTGCGGCGTCAGGCCAGCCCCTCACGCCGGGCCTGGGCCTGCAGCGCCCGAACGCCGATCCGGTTGAGCGGCAGGCGGAGGATCTCCATCGCCAGGGCTGCCCGATCGCGGCGGATCAACCAGGCCAACAACGGCCGCAGACTCCGCTCGTTCAGCAGGCCGCCCAGGGTGAGCAGCTCCCAGAGCAGGCGGTGAAACCAGGTGAACTGGATGATCAGGCGGACGCGGCGGGTGGGGTGCTTGCGGAAGAACACCAGGCCCATCCGGGCGCGTTCCTGCTCCACCCGGATCAGATCGGGGATCTGCTCGAGCCGCAGGGCTGGGTGCCAGTGGTAGCCGACCGCCTCCGGACAGCGGACCAGGCGCACCCCGAGCCGCCGCAGCCGTTCGCCCAGCTCAAGATCCTCCCAGCCGTAGAGCCTGAAGCCGGTGTCGAACAGGCCGGCCTGTTCAAGCACCTCCCGTGCAATCGCCACATTGCCCGTGGCGAAGTAGGCCCAGGAGAGATCCCGGAGCTTGTGGCGCTCCCGGGTGGGATCCTCGAAATCCGCGGTGTTGATGACAGCGCCATAGGTGAAGCAGCGTCGGTCCCCCCGTTCGCTCCAGCTGTGCGCCAGGGCGGCCGCATGGCTGGCCAGGAAGGAGCGGGTCACCACCAGGTCGCTGTCGATGAACACCACCACATCACCCTGGCCCGCTGCGACCCCCCGGTTGCGGGCCTCAGCCGGTCCACCGTGGTCCTGGCAGATCAACCGCACATGGGCCAGTTCGGCGGCGTGGGCCTCGAGCCAGGCCACGGTGCCGTCGGTCGAGCCGTCGTCGACCACCACCACCTCGTATCCGCTGAGGGCGGCATGGCCCTGCTGATGCTCCAGGGCCCGGAGACACTTCTCGAGGATGGGGAGCCGGTTGTAGGTGGGGATGACGACGCTGATGAACATGGGCGCCGAAGGCCGGATGGCGGGGCGGGGAGATCGGAATGGACGTGCGCAGGATGGGCCCCACAGACCCGGGCTGACTCCCAGCGGTCGTCGCCCGTGCCGGCCCACGGCCCGGGCCACAAAAAAGGGATCCCTCGGGATCCCGATCAACGGACTGGTGGGCGGCGCGACGCCGACCAGGGTTCAGTCCGCGGCTCCACCGTTGTTGGCGGTGCCGGTGACGCCGTTGCCGGCGCCTTCACCGCGGCCATCGTTGCGCAGCTTGCGCTTCTTGAACTTGCGGGCGTAGGCGCGGTTGCGTTCCTGCTTTTCCTTCTTCAGATTCCGGCGTTTGGCCATATGGTCGGCACGTTGGGGTCAGATCAGTCATCAGCCTAACCAACCGGGCTCAGCGGTAACCCGCACCGACCAGCTCCAGGGAACCGGCCGACAGCTGGCCGTCCTCCATCTGCACCAGCCGATCCGCCACGTCGAGGATGCGGGGATCGTGGGTGACCATGAGCACCCCGCAGCCCTGTTCCCGCGCCAGGCCCTTCAGCAGATCGACCACTTCCCGCCCGCTGCGGCTGTCGAGGGCGGCGGTGGGTTCGTCCGCCAGCAGCAACCGGGGCCGGGCCGCCAGGGCCCTGGCGATCGCCACCCGCTGCTTCTGGCCACCGGAGAGGTCGTGGGGGAGCTTGTGGAGCTGATCCCCAAGGCCCACCTGCCGCAGCCATTCGCGGGCCTGGTCCCGCCGGGCGCGATAGCCCAGACCGCCGAGCAGGTCGGAACCCATCTGCACGTTCTGCTCCGCACTCAGGCAGCGCAGCAGGTTGTGCCCCTGGAAAATCATCCCGATGTGACGGCGCAGCCGCTGGCGGGCAGACCGGCCTGCGCCGTTCAGTTCCTCGCCGAACACCCGCACCGAGCCCTCCTGGACCTGGCGGAGGGCGCCGACCAGGGTGAGCAGGGTGGTCTTACCGCAGCCCGAGGGGCCGGTGAGCAGCACCACCTCGCCCGGCGCGATGGTGAGATCCACCCCCTGCAGCACCTGGCGGCGCATCGATCCCGATCCGTACCAGTGACTCAGCCCCCGGACCTCCACCAGGGGGGAGGTGGCGTCCGGGTCGGTGGCGGCAGGGGTGGGCGCGGGCGTCATCAGAAGATCTCCGCGGGATCGGCATCCCCCAGGCGGCGCATGGCCAGGGCGGCTGAACCCATGCACATCACCAGAATCATGGTGAAGACGATCACGGCCCTCGGGGTGTTCATGCTGACCGGCAGATTGGTGCCGCTGCGCACCAGGGCGTAGAGGCCCTGACCGGCGGCATAGGCCGGGAGGTAACCCAGGATGGCGAGGATCAGCCCCTCCCGTGCCACCACCCCCAGCAGCCCGGGCAGCGGGTAGCCCATCGCCATGAGGGTGGCGTATTCCGGCAGGTGATCGCTCACGTCGGAATAGAGAATCTGGTACACGATCACACACCCGACGATGAAGCCCATGGCGGCGCCCAGGGTGAAGATGAAGCCGATCGCCGTGCTGGTGCGCCAGTAGGTCTTCTCGAATTCCTCGAAGCCCTCCTTGGTGAACACCCGCACGTCGTCAGGCAGGGCCCGCTCGAGACGCTGCAGCACGGCCTCGCGATCGGCCCCGGGCACCAGGCGGATCAGCCCGAGTTCGATGCTGCCGGGTGGGGTGCCCGGCACGAGCTGCAGATAGGTCTCCCGGCTCATCAGGATGTTGCCGTCGGCGCCGAAGGAGGGTCCCAGGCTCACCAGACCGGCCACGCGCACCCGCGTGCCCGCCACCTCGGTCTCGACGATGCGGCCCTGGCGGAACCACGCGGCGATCGGTCCGAACTCGCTTCTGGAGCGTTCATCGAAGATCACGCGCCCCTTCTGGGTGAGCACCTGGGCCTGGGCCTTCAGGGCGGGCTCGTCGAAGAGGGCATCGCTGGGCTCGAAACCCAGGGTCAGGATGGAGCGGGTTCGGCCGTTGTCGGGGTTCTTCCAGAGCAGCAGGTTCCAGTGAACCGGCGTCGTGTCCTGTACGGCGGGGTCGGCCATCGCCTGGATCAGCCGCCGGCGGGGGAACCCGGCCATGCCGATCGAACTCATCGTGCGGGGGCTCATCAGCACCAGATCGGTGTCGAAAAGCTTGTGGATCGTGACGCTGGCATCGAACAGCCCGTCCCGGAAGCCGAGCTGCATGAACATCAGGATCCCGGCAAAGGCGATGCCCGCCAGGGCCACGGCCAGCCTGAGCGGCTGGCGGGACAACAGCAGCCAGGCCAGGGGGATCCGCCGGCTCCGCCAGAAACGCTCCAGCATCAGGGGTCGAAGCGGGCGATCACCTTGAGCCCGGTGCGCTCCCGCACCCGTTGGGCATCCTGCGGATCCAGGGCCACCCGCACCTCGACGATCCGTGCATCCACATCACCGGTGGGATCCGTCTCGAGAATCTCGCGCTGCCGGACCTGGGGACTGATCCGCTCGACCCGGCCGCGCAGGCTCCCCTCGAAGCCGCCGTTCTCGCTGGTGAGGGTGAGGGTCTGACCGAGGCGAATCCGGTCGATGTCGCTCTCGTAGACCTCGATCAGGGCCTCCATCCGTTCGCTGGCACCCAGGGCGAGCACGCCGTCGTCGCCGGGACGTTCACCCACCCGGGCGTGCAGCCGCAGCACGGTCCCGCTGATCGGGGCCCGAAGTTCGGTGAGCCGCAGATCGGCGCTGACCTTGTCGCGCTCCGCCAGGGCCTCCTGGAGTTCCCCCTGGAGCTCGAGCAGGTCGGTTTCCCGGGTGTCGAGCTCACCGCTGGGGATGGCACCGCTGCGGCTGAGGGAGCGGTAGCGGGCGATGTCCCGGGTCTGCACGGTGAGGCGGCTGCGCAGGTTGGCGATGCGCACATCGAGCAGGCGCCGTTCGGCCAGCAGGGGCGGGGCCGTGTCGAAGATGGCGAGCAACTGGCCCGCGGACACCTGATCCCCCTCCTGCACCAGCAGGCGGGTGAGGCGGGGGCTGCCGCCGATGCCACTGATCGGGGCGGCGACCTGGCGCACCTCTCCCCGGGGGTCGAGCCGCCCCAGGGCCGCGACCATCCTCGAGCGAGCCGGCTGCAGGGGGGTCGCCGGGCTGGAGGCGGGGTTCGGCGCCGAGGGCCGCCCCTGACGGGCGAGCAACACCCCGCCGAGGATCACCAGCACGGCGCCTCCGAGAATCAGCGACAGACGCCGGGGGCTCACCTCCCGTCCCAGCAGCGTCAGAGGGCCGGAGGATCGTCGAAAAGGAGCTCTTCGATGTACCGGTCCGCCCACTCCCGGTTGAAGGCCTTCTCGAGGACCCGCCGGGTCTTGTCGTTTTGTTTCTGCTGCTTGCAATATCGGAGTTGGCCGTTCCATCGATCAACCGTAGCTGGGGCATCCACGGCCTGAGCCTCGCTGCTGCGCAGCGCGTCGCTCAGCACCGCCAGGAACTCGCCGACCTCGGCGATGAAGGAGGCTTCCTCCTCGGGCGTGACCGGCCGCACGAAGCGCACATGGGGCGAGAAGATCGACCCCCAGCCAGGAAGCTCCCGTTCCTGCTGGTAGCGGCGCGGATGACGGTTCGCCAACGCCGTGCTGATGCCGGCCGGCAGTGACCCGGTCACGGGGGAAAGATCGACGATGGCCGCAGACACGCCGGCCGGGCCGGCGACGATGTCGGCGCCGAACACCGGCAGGTCGAAGCGGGGATCAGGAAACAGCACGCAGTGGAGGATCTGCAGGCCGGCCCCCAGCCGGGCCGTTTCGAGGTGGAGTTTGCGCAGGCCCCGGCACTGGCGCAGCTCGTTGCGGATGAACAGGGCCTCGCCATCGAGGCTGCCGCTGATCGCCTCGAGCTCCGGGTCGATGGGCAGCGGCGCGAGGCCAGGAAGGGTCTGCCAGCTGGCGCGGATGCGTTCGGCAAGGGCGTCGACCAGGGGATGGATCCCACCGCTGGCTCTGGTTGCGGCCCCGCCCAGGGCCCCGGATTCGACCTCAACGGTGCTCACAGGGGATCACCAGCCAGCAGAATGCCGATCCTGCCATGCACCCACCCCTTGCCCCTGGCCCCTCCCTCCCGCCGCTTGCCAGGTCTGGCCGACCCCCGGGTGGAGCTGCTGCCGAACGGAGCGCAGGTGGTGCAGCTTCCCCTGCCGGAGGCCCCACTGGTGTGCCTCGACTTCTGGTGCCGCGCCGGCAGTGTCTACGAACGACCCGAGGAAAGCGGCCTGGCCCACTTCCTGGAGCACATGGTGTTCAAGGGGAGCGAGGGGCTGGATGCGGGGGAGTTCGACCGCCGGATCGAGGCCATGGGTGGCAACAGCAATGCCGCCACCGGTTTCGATGATGTGCACTACCACGTGCTGATTCCGCCGGCGGCGGCGGCTGATGCCCTGGATCTGCTGCTGGAGCTGGTGCTGGAGCCTCGGCTGGAGGCGGAGGCCTTCCAGCTGGAGCGGCAGGTGGTGCTCGAGGAGCTCGCCCAGAGCGAGGATCAGCCCGATGAGGTCGCCCTGCAGCAGCTGCTGCTGAAGGCCTGTGGCCCCCACGCCTACGGCCAGCCGATCCTGGGACGCCGGGAGGCTCTGCTGCAGCACACTCCGGCCAGCATGGGCGCCTTCCAGCAGCGCCTGTACGGGGCCAACACCTGTGTGCTGGCACTCAGCGGCGCCCTGGATCCCAGCTTCGATTCCCAGCAGACCGACACGGACGCCGGGCTCCTGGCCCGGCGCCTGCGGGAGGGGGCGCTGGCCAGACTCGCCACCGTTCCCGAACCGGCACCGCGCCCCCTCCTGAGCGTGCAGCCCGGGCTGCACCGCATCGCCCTGCCCCGGCTGGAGTCCGCCCGGCTGCTGATGCTGTGGGGTCTGCCGCCCGCCCACGAGCTGCACGCCGTGATGGGGGCCGACCTGCTCACCACGGTGCTGGCCGAGGGCCGCCGCAGCCGGCTGGTGGAGCGGCTCCGGGAGGATCTGCGCATCGTTGAGAGCGTCGACCTCGACCTTCACGTGCTCGAGTGCGGCAGCTTCGCCCTGCTCGAAGCGATCTGCGAGGAGCCCGATCTGCCTCTGGTGCGCCAGACGATCGGCGAGGTCTGGCAGGACCTCGCGGAGGCAGGCATGGCCGCAGAGGAATGGCTGCGGGCCCAGCGTCTGGTGGCGAATGGTTACCGCTTCGGGCTCGAATCTGCCGGTGGGGTGGCCGCCACCATCGGCAGCAACCTGCTGTGGCGGCGTCGGCATGGCCTCGATGCTCCTCTGGCGGAGATCAGCCGCTGGACGGCGCCGGAGCTCCAGGCCCGGACCCTGCCCCTGCTCGATCCCGCGCTCGCCTGCGTGCTCGAGGCCGTACCCGCATGAGACCCTCCGCATGAGACCCCCCGCATGACCTCCTGGTTGCAGCACACCCTCCCCGGCGGTCTCGTGCTGGTGCAACAGCACCGGCCGGGGGTGGGGCTGGTGGCGGCCCGCCTGTGGCTCCGCGGCGGCAGCAGCCGTGACCCGCAGGGCGGCCGCGGGGCGATGCAGCTGCTGGCCGGACTGATGACCCGGGGGTGCGGACAGCTGGACGCCGAACAGCTGGCGGATCTGGTCGAGGGCCGGGGCGCGGCCCTGCGCAGTGAGGCCCACGAGGACGCGCTGGTGATCAGCCTCAAGTGCGCCACCGAGGATGCCCCGGACCTCCTGCCGCTGCTGCTGGCCATGGCCCGCCAGCCCAGCCTGGAAGCGGACCAGCTGGAGCTGGAGCGTCAGCTGAACCTCCAGAGCCTGCAGCGCCAGCAGGAGGACCCCTTCCAGCTGGCCCATGACCAGCTGCGGCATCAGCTCTACGGTGACGGTCCCTACGGCCATGACCCCCTGGGGGTGGAGGCCGAGCTCGAGGCGCTCGACGTGGGGACACTCCATCCCCTGCTCCAGCAGCTGGGGGACGAGGGGGCACTGCTGGTGATCTGTGGCGACATCCCCGGGGACGGCAGCCTGATGGCCGCCCTGGTGGACCAGCTGGTGCAGACCCCCTGGACCACCGCCCTGCCGCAGCGCCATGCGGGTGCCCCTGGCCTGCCCGGCCCCTCGCTGGCCCTCCATCCGCAGGACACCGAGCAGGTGGTGCTGCTGCTGGGAAGCGCCACGGTGCCCCTGGGCGATCCCGATGCCCTGCCCCTGCGTCTGCTCCAGGCCCATCTGGGGATGGGCATGTCCAGCCGCCTCTTCGTGCTGCTGCGGGAGGAGCGCGGGCTGGCCTACGACGTGGGCGTGCACATGCCCGCCCGCTGCGGTGCCACGCCGTTCGTCTGGCATCTGTCCACCTCTGCGGAACGGGCGATGGAGGCCACCCGCTGCCTGCTGGAGGAATGGGAACGTCTTCTGGAAGAGCCCCTGGAGACCGATGCCCTCACCATGGCCAAGGCCAAGTTCCGGGGTCAGGACGCCATGGGCCGCCAGACCTGCGGCCAGATCGCCGATCGCCAGGCCCTCGTGCTCGGCCATGGGCTCGGGGAGGACTATGTGGCCCGCACGCTTGAGCTCGCCGAGACCGTGACGCCCGAGCAGCTGCTCGCGGCCGCCCGGCGCCATCTGCCCCGGCCCCGCCTCAGCCTCTGCGGTCCGCAGGATGCCCTCGCGCAGGCGGCGGCCATCTGGGAGAAGCGGGCGCCCGCGCTGCAGAGCTGACCGGGGCCGGCCGGTTCAGGCTGGGTCGCGGCAGATGTGACCGTTGCGCCAGCGCCATACGCAGGCCGGTGCGGCCAGAGCAGCCTGGAGATCGGGGCGCTGTTCCACGTTCACTGGAATGAACTCGGTGGCGTAGGTGAACTCCGGATCCCGTGTTGCCTGGTTCAGCACCAGGCTGCCCTCCTCGCCGGACACCGAGCGGTGGTAAGTGCCGGTGGGAATCTGCAGTGCGCCCATCACCCGCTCGAGATGCACCACGTGGTGAACGTGCGGCCAGGCGGGGTTGAGCAGCGTGTAGGTGCGGCGACCCTGCAGCACCAGGTTGTGGTCGATCTGGTGCGCGTGGACGTAGAACTGCTGAAATCCCCCGGCATCGGGAGGGGACACCGCCGCTCCCGTGTGCAACACCACGTCGGAGCCGTTGCTCTCCGGCACGCTGGCGTCAAAGAACGTGACCGCAGGGGTTTCGCGGAACACGTGGATCGGCACGAAGGTCAGCCGCATGGTCGATGTCGCCGGATCTTTCCCCGGGTCTAGCCGGCAGCGGCCAGTCCGGCCGCCACGCGGGTCGGTGCCGGGCCGTTAACGTCAAGTCACGATCCTGACGGTTCATGCCTGTCACCTACCCGAAGAAACTCTCCAACAACCTCAGCGCGCGGGAGGTGATGGATCAGGTCGTGCAGAAGCGGGATGTGCAGATGTTGTTTCTCAACAGTTACCGCTTCAACGAACAGCGGTCCTGCTCGGAACTCACCAACCTGATCGAGTTCCTGGATGGCGAGCCTGCGGAGCTGGTCCGGGACCTCTCCCACCATGTCAACGATGAAGCCCGCCACGCTGTCTGGCTCACCGATCTGTTGGTCGAACTGGGCGAACCGATTGGCAATCCTCCCACGTCGTCCTATATCGACGAACTGAATCGCCTGCTCGACAAGAACGAATCCACCCTTCGCAAGGAGGATGGCATCGTGGCGGCCCTGGCTTCGATCAATGCCACCGAGAAGCGAGGCTGTCAGACCTTCTCCGCCCACATCCACGCCCTGAAGAAGGCGCCACCAACGGAGGAGAACCAGAAGATCCGTTCAACGCTCGAGCGCATCCTTCCCGAGGAAGCCAGTCATGTGCGCTGGGGGAACCGCTGGCTCAGCCGCATCGCCCGTCAGAGTCCCGCCCACCGGCAGCGGGTGGATGAGGCCAAGCACCGCTATTCCCTGATCGAGCACGCCGCCTACGCCGCCGGCATGGATATCACGGCAGGGGCTGAACTGCGCCGCCTGGCCAATCTGGTTGACATCGCCAACACCATTCCTGCCTGGCAACGGCCGGCCTACCTGCTGGAACGGCTGCCCCAGACCCTGCTTGCACCGGACCTGCAGAAATCGCGCTTCCTGGCAGCCAGGCGCGTGTGGCAGGAGAAGCCCGAGCTCTTCTTCGACACGTTCGTGCCAATGTTTCTCAGTGGCCTGCAGGGCCGCGCGCCCGGTCGGAACTGAGTCGCCTGCCGAGCGGGCTGCTCAGGGGAGTCCCCCAGAGCAGTCCCTCAGGGGAGTCCCTCAGGGGAGTCCCTCGGGGGAGGTCAGCTGGCCTGAATCCAGCAGAAAGGTGCCCCGGCGGAAGCGCACGGCCAACTGGCCGAGGGCCCGCTCCGCGACGACCACCCCCACCTCGCCGATGTCCACCAGATCCGGAGGTCGCAGCATCGGCATCGGTTCGGCGGTCTTGAGGTAGCGCGGCAGGCCCCGCAGACAGGCGGAATCACCGACAGCCCAGCGCCTGGCTTCGCTGCGCTGGTCTTCGTCGACCGACGGCGCTGTTGAGCCGACCTCGGCGACCACTTCAGCGGCAATCTCAGCGGCCACTTCAGCCGCTCCCTCAGCCGCTGGCTCAGCCGCCGTGTCGTCCGCCGCCCTGGAGCGATCCGCCATGACCAGCCTTCTCCTGCCCATCCACGCTCCCCATCTAAGCCCGGTGGGAAGTGGCTGGGTGCAGCCGCGACAGCCTCACCCCCAGACGGCAGACTGGGGCGAGACCTGTGCGGATGCATTGCGGGCCCTAGCGAACTGGAGCGGTGCGGTTGCCGGCCTGTTGTTGATCCTGGTCGGGGGGCTCATCCAGGCTGCCGTGACCTTCCCCGGCACTGACGGTCAGTGGGCCGTGATCCCCCTGCCGATCACCCTGCAGGTCCCGGCCCTGCTGCTGACGGCGCTGGTCTGCGGCCCCCGCAGCGCGATTCTGGCGGCCGTGGGCTACCTGAGCCTCGGCCTGTTCCAGCTGCCGGTCTTCCATGGCGGCGGTGGCGCGGCCTACCTGCTGGATCCCGGTTTCGGCTATCTGGCCGGGTTCATTCCGGCGGGGTGGGTCACCGGCAAGCTGGCCCGACAGCGCGGCATGAACTCCCTGCTCAACCTGCTGCTGGCCAGCCTGCTCGGCCTGGCGGTCGTGCAGATCTGCGGCGTGCTCAACCTGCTGATCGGAGCGGTGGCGGGCCGCTGGGGGCCGGCCCTCCTCTCGCTGCTGATCAGTTACTCCGTCATTCCCCTGCTGTCACAGCTCCTGCTCTGTTGTGCCGTCGCCCTGGTGGCGCTGGGACTGCGGCGTCTTCTGCTGGTTCCCTCGTGACGGCCCCCCAGTGGCGCAGCTACGGGCTGGCGGCCCTGATCGTGCTGCTGGACCAGCTCAGCAAGGCCTGGGCCTCCGCGAACCTCGTGTCTGGCCTCCCCCAGCCCTTCCTTCCCGGTGTGCTGGCCCTGCAGCTCACCCACAACACCGGGGCGGCCTTCAGCCTGTTCACGGGGGCCACCCAGATGCTGGGCCTGGTGAGCCTGCTGGTGGGCCTGGGGGTGGTGATCTGGATCCGCCGGCAAGCGGTCATGACCCTGCCGCGGAGCCTGGCGGTGGGCTTCCTGCTCGGCGGCGCCGTGGGCAACGGGATCGACCGTTGGCGGATGGGGGCCGTTGTGGATTTTCTGGCCTTCGTTCCCGTGGCGTTTCCGGTCTTCA
Organism: Aphanothece microscopica RSMan92; assembly: GCF_046613545.2. NCBI lineage: Bacteria > Bacillati > Cyanobacteriota > Cyanophyceae > Chroococcales > Aphanothecaceae > Aphanothece > Aphanothece microscopica. The sequence continues at coordinate 58,015 of NZ_JBKKKY020000013.1, forward strand.
ACATCGCCGACATCGCCATCAACCTGGCCGTGCTCTGCTTCGCCATCGACCTGCTGAGGGGCCATGGCCATCGCCGCGTTTGAGGCCCTGCGCCAGCGCTGGCGGCGGCTGAGCCAGCCGGGCCGGGTCCAGCTCCTGATTCACCTGCCCGGGCTGGGGGGCCGGCAGGTCGCCCTGCACAGTGGCGCCTACCGCCTGGGGCGGGATCCGTCCTCGGAAATCCCCATCGACCATGGCGCCGTCAGCCGTCAGCATGCCCTTCTCGAGCAGCGCGGCAGCACCTGGCTGCTGAGCGACAACGGCTCCACCAACGGGCTGTGGTGGCGTGGTCGGCGGATTCAGCAGCTGCTGCTCCGGGATGGCGACAGCGTGCGCTTCGGTCCCAGCCACCAGCCCGGCGTGCCGGAGTTCGAGTTTCAGCGTCGGCCGATGCCCCAGCTGGAACGCCTGGTCCGGATGGCCAGCCTGGGACTGGTGACCGTGGCGGGTGGTGGCGTGCTGCTGCTCGCCCTCTCGATGCTGCAGGGGCCGATCCGGGGAAGTCTGGCGACCGTGCGCGGCCCCCTGGCCCTCTACGACAACCGCGGTCGCCCGATCAATTCGGTGCAGGGGCTGGAGCACCGGGAGCTGGCGAACCTGCGGGACTACCCGGCCGTGCTGATCGATGCCCTGCTCGCCAGCGAGGATGGCAGGTTCTGGTGGCACCCCGGGGTCGATCCGGTCGGCACCGCCCGGGCCCTGGTCACCAACCTGATCGGCGGCCGCGTGCTGGAGGGGGGCAGCACCCTCACCCAGCAGCTGGCCCGCAGCCTCTACCCCGACCAGGTGGGGCAGGGTGAAACGCTGGGCCGCAAGTGGCGTGAGCTGCTGGTGGCGCTCCAGCTCGAGGCCCGGTTCAGCAAGCGCGACCTGTTGCTGAGCTATCTGAACCGGGTGTACCTCGGGGTGGGATGGGGCTTCGAGGATGCGGCGCGCCACTATTTCGACAAGCCCGCGGCCGAGCTCAAGCTCGAGGAGGCCGCCCTGCTGGTCGGCCTGCTGCCCTCCCCGAACGGTTACGACCCCTGCTTCGATCCCCAGGCCGCCCTCGAGTCCCGCAATGGGGTGCTCAACAAGATGGTGGATGCCGGACGGCTGAGCGCCGATGCGGGCAGAACGGCCCGGCGCAGTCCGGTCAAGCTGGCGCCCGACGCCTGCCGCCGCGCCGCCGAGCTCCGCGGTGCTCCCTTCTACACCGATCAGGTGCGCCGCGATCTCAGTGATCAGGTCGGATCCGCCGTGGCCGCCGAGGGCAACTTCCTGATCGACACCCATCTCGACCCCGCGGTGCAGCGCCAGGTGGAACGCCTGTTGCGGCAACGGCTGGCCAGCAGCCGTGGCCTGGGCATCGGCGAGGGAGCCGTGGTCGTGCTGGATGCCCGCAACGGTGGCATCGTCGCGATCGTCGGTGGGCGCGACTACGAACAGAGCCAGTACAACCGGGCTTCGATGGCCCTGCGTCAGCCCGGCAGCACCTTCAAGCTCTTCCCCTACCTGGTGGCCCTTGAACGGGGGAGCCGACCCGGTGACCCGGTGGGGTGCGGTCCCCTGAGCTGGCGCGGCCAGTCCTTCGCCAGTGACTGCAGCGGCAGCCTGAGTCTCACCAGTGCCTTCGCCCGCAGCAGCAACACCGCCGCCCTCCGTCTGGCCCAGAAGGTCGGCCTGGAAGCCGTGGTGCAGAAGGCGCGGGATCTCGGCATCACCAGCCCGCTGGCTGCCGTGCCGGGCCTGGCCCTGGGGCAGAGCGAGGTGACCCTGCTCGAGCTCACCGCCGCCTACGCCGCCATCGCCAACGACGGCACCTGGCACGTCCCCAGCACGATCAAGCGCCTGGTGGACGCCGAGACCTGCCCTGGGGAGGATCCAGGCCGGTGCCGCCAGCGGCAGGCCAGCAACCCGGCCAGTGCCTCACCGGGGCGGCGTGCCGTCAGTCCGGAAGCCGCCCGTGCCATGCAGCACCTGCTGCGGGCCGTCGTGAGCAGCGGCACGGGGCGCGCCGCCCGGCTCGGTGGCCAGGAGGGCGGCAAGACCGGCACCAGCAACGAGGCGCGCGATCTGCTGTTCGTGGGGTACGAGCCCAGGCGCCACTGGGTTGTGGGCATCTGGCTCGGCAACGATGACAATGCGCCCACCCAGGGCTCCAGTGCGATCGCCGCTGGCTTGTGGGGCGACATCCTCCGGGCCACCGCTTCCTAGGCCGTGAAGAACCGCACCCGTCTCTGGCTTGCCGCGGGCCTGCTGCTGCTGGCCCTGCTGGTCGTGGGGATGGTGCTGCAGGCGATCAACCAGCTGGTCTGGCAACTGAGCGGGGTTCTGCCCTACGGGCTGGTGGGCCCGGTGGTGTTCCTGCTGCTGGCCGGTGCCGTGCTGCTGCTGGCCCAGCTCGCCTGGCCGTGGATCCGCTCGTTGGGGCGCTCCTCGAAGGGCGGCGGCGAACGCAACGCCCTGCCGCCGGAAGCGCCGTCATCCCGCCGGGAGGCGGCCGCCCGCAACCTCGAGGCGATCGACCAGACCCTGGCGCGGGTTCGCGATGCGGTGGAGCGTGAGGCGCTGGACCAGGAGCGCCGGCGCATGGCCGTCGAACTGGAGCGGGGGGACCTGGTGATCGTCGTGTTCGGCACAGGATCGGCGGGGAAGACCTCACTGGTGCGGGCCCTCCTCCAGGAGCTGGTGGGGGAGGTCGGTGCCCCGATGGGATCCACCCGGGAGAGCACGCCCTACCGCCTGCGGCTCCGGGGGCTGCAGCGGGCGGTCTGGCTGGTGGACACCCCCGGGATCCTCGAGGCCGGCCGTGATGGCCAGGCCCGCGAGCGGCACGCCCGCCAGCAGGCCAGCCGCGCCGATCTGCTCCTGGTGGTGGTGGACGGGGATCTGCGGGCCTCGGAGTGGCAGGTGTTCGAGGCGTTGGCCAGCCTGGGCAAGCGCCTGCTCCTGGTGCTGAACAAGTGCGACTTGCGCGGCGAGGACGAGGAGGCACGCCTGCTCGCGCTGCTGCGCCGCCGCACGGCCGGCCGCATCGCGCCCGCCGATGTGATCCCCGCCAGTGCCTCACCCCAGACGATCCCCATGCCGGGGGGGCGGCCGCTGCAGCCTCCGCCCGAGGTGGAGGCCCTGTTGAGGCGCCTCGCCGCCGTGCTCCACGCCGACGGCGAAGAGCTGATCGCCGACAATCTGCTGCTCCAGTGCCGTCGGCTGGGGGATGCCACCCGCCAGCTGCTGGCCGACCAGCGCCGCGATGACGCCCTGCGCATCGTCGACCGCTACATGTGGATCGGCGCCGGGGTTCTGGCGGTCACCCCCCTGCCCGGCGTTGACCTGCTGGGTGCCGCTGCGGTGAACGCCCAGATGGTGGTGGAGATCGGCCGGATCTACGGCGTCAGCCTGAGCCGGGAGAGTGCCCAGGACCTGGCCCTCTCCCTGGGTCGCA
>NZ_JBKKKY020000014.1:0-60837 GCF_046613545.2 Aphanothece microscopica RSMan92
GTGAGGGGGATCGGCCGGAGGGCTCCCGTGCCTCAGCCCCGTCCGACCGTCAGCCTCCGGCCGATGACGCGGAGGCTCTGGTGCGTTTCGAAACGCTGCTGGGCAGGCCCCGCCCGGGCCAGGACCGGCCGAGCTCCCCGCTCTCGCCGGCCGATCTTCTGGCCAGCGACCTGCTCGGGGCCTTCGGGGGCTTCTTCGATGAGCGCTACCGCCGCCACGACTACCTGATCGGTCGCCTCTCGGGGCTGGCCTGGCTGCTGGAGGAAGGACCCCGCGGGGAGCCGGCCCTGCTGCAGCCGGAGGACCTGCGCGACGCGCTGAAGGATCTGGTGCGGCAGGCCCGCAGCGCCTACCTCCCGGAGAAGCAGCGCAGCAGGTTGCCCTGGAGACACGGGCTCCGGGTGTTGCCCCTGCTGGCCGTACGGCTGCCCTATGTGCTGCTGAGCGACCTGCTGGCGTCCCCCGACAGGCCGCATCAGCCCCTGCCGGCTGGGTTGCGACGCCTGCTCCGCCTGGTGATCGCGCCGCTGCTGGGGGTGCTGGTGCTGCTGCTGGTGCCGCCGCTGCTGGCGCTGGTGGCGGTGCTGGCGTGGTGGCTGGGGGGACTCCTCACCAGAGCGGAGGGTCGCTGAGCCAGGGCAGGCGGCTGAGGCAGGGCAGGCAGCTGAGGCGAGCCGGCCGTCGCAGCAGGGGGCTCCGTGGACCGCCGCAATCGGGCACGCCATGGCGACCCAGCGCTGTCGGGCCTCAGGACTGTTGCGGTTGATACAGTTGCTTCCATGCTGGTGCGGCGGCTGCAGGCGCAACGGGAGCGAGGACGGGCCTTTCAGCCACGCTTCGCCAACGACGAGGTCCTGGCCGCGTGGCTCGGGGGAGCCCTGGCCATCAGCCTGCTGGGCTTGATCAGCGCCTGGAGCCACTACCCGCTGGTGGTGGCCCCGTTCGGCGCCTCCACAGTGCTGCTGTTCGGGGCTCCCACCAGCCCCCTCGCCCAGCCGCGCAACCTGGTGCTCGGCAACACGCTCGGGGCTGTGGTCAGCGTCGCCTGCGTGGACTGGTTCGGGTCGGCCTTCTGGGTGATGGGTCTGGCCGTGGGCCTGACCATTGGCCTGGGGCAGCGGCTGCGCTGCCTGCACCCTCCCGCCGGGGCGGTCGCCCTGCTGGGGGTGCTGCTCCACGCCAGGCCCGGCTTCGTGCTGAGCCCGATCCTGTCCGGCTCGCTGGTGCTGGTTCTGATCGCGGTGCTGTTCCACCGACTCCGCCCAACCGGGAGCGCCTACCCCCACCACTGGCTCTGAGCTCCAGCCATGCCTGCTCAGGGGGCGGTGGGAGTCGCCTCCGGCTCCGCCTCTTCCTGGCCCCGTTCCGCCTGGAAGCGGCCATCGAGCGGTTCGGCGCTGATCCCTTCCACCTCCCGCAGGTAGCGGGCCAGGCCGTCGCTGTTGCCGTGGGTCACGTAGACCTGCCGGGCGCCGCTCTGCTTCACGGTGCGCACCAGCCCCTCCCAGTCGGCGTGGTCGCTCATCACGAACCCCCGCTCGTAGCCGCGCCGGCGGCGGGCGCCGCGTACCGCCATCCAGCCGCTCACGAAGGCCGTCTGCGGCAGCCTGAAACGCTTCATCCAGGGCGAGCGATGGGCCGAGGGCGGGGTGATCACGAGCCGGCCGGCCAGGGATTCGCCCTTCGCCACGGTGCTCACGGGTCGGGTGGGAGGCATGGCCACCCCCGCCTCCCGGTAGGCGGGCATGAGGGCCTCCACGGCGCCGTGCAGCAGCACCTCATCGGCGACACCGATGGCGTGCAGCTCCGCCAGCAGCCGCTGCGCCTTGCCGAAGGCATAGGCGAACAGCAGCGACGGCCGCTCCGGCGCCGCCTGCCACCAGCGGCGGATCTGCGCTGCCACCTCGGATCCCGGCTGCCAGCGGTAGAGCGGCAGGCCGAAGGTGGCCTCGGTGATGAACACGTCGGCCTGCACGGGCTCGAAGGGGATGCAGCTGGGATCGGCGCAGCGCTTGTAATCGCCGCTCACCAGCCAGCTCTCGCCGCCGGCCTCGAGCCTGATCTGGGCCGAGCCGAGCACATGGCCGGCGCTGTGGAACGACATCCGCACCCCGCCGAGCCGCAGGATCTGGCCGTAGTCCACCGGCAGCAGGTTGATGCCGTGACCGAGCCTCTGGCGCAGGATCGTCTCGCTCGCCCCGATTGCCCAGTATTCGCCGCAGCCGGGCCGGGCGTGGTCGGCGTGGGCATGGGTGATCAGGGCCCGGCTCACCGGCCGCCAGGGATCGATCCAGGCCCCGGCCGCTGGACAGTGGAGCCCCTCGGGCGTGAGCTGCAGCAGGCTGCCGGCTGGGAGGGGCATCGGAGCGAAGGCGGCGGGGCCATCCTGGCGAGGGGCGGCATTGACAAGACCAGCGGGTCTGCCTAGCCAGAGGCTGGAGCCATGCGGTTCCGCTGTTACCCGCGCCGGGATCGATGGGCCTCGAGAACTTCCGCGACGAACTGGCGGCCACCGCCTGTGCCCTCGCCGCAGCGGGCAAAGGGCTGCTGGCGGCCGATGAGTCCACCGGCACGGTGGGCAAACGCTTCGCGGCCATCGGCGTGGAGAACAGCGAAGAGCACCGCCGCGCCTACCGCAGCCTGCTGGCCACGGCCCCCGGCCTCGAGGAGCACATCAGCGGCGTGATTCTCTACGAGGAAACCCTGTTTCAGGACAGTGTGGACGCCGACGGCCAGCCCGGCCCGCCGATCCTCGCGCTGTTCCAGGAGCGGGGCATCGTGCCGGGGATCAAGGTGGACCAGGGCGTGGAACCCCTGCCCGGCGGTCTGCCGGGGGAGAGCTGGTGCACGGGGCTGAAGGGGCTGCAGGAGCGGGCGGCCCGCTACTACGCCCGCGGTGCCCGCTTCGCCAAATGGCGCGCTGTGCTCAAGATCTCGCCGGAGGGCGCCCCTTCCGAACTGTGCGTGCGGGAAAACGCCTGGGGTCTGGCCCGCTATGCCCGCACCGTGCAGGAGGAGGGGCTGGTGCCGATCGTGGAGCCTGAGATTCTCATGGACGGCGACCACGACATCGAAACCACTGCCGCCGTGCAGGAGTGGGTGCTGCGCACGGTGTACCAGGCCCTCGCCCACAACGGCGTGTTCCTGGAAGGGACCCTGCTCAAACCCTCGATGACCCTTCCCGGCATGGACTGCTCCACCCCGCCCAGCCCGGATCTGGTGGCGGAGTTCACCCTGCGCACCCTGGAGCGCACGGTGCCGGTGAGCGTGCCGGCGATTCTCTTTCTCTCCGGAGGCCTGAGCGAGGAGGAGGCCAGCGTGTATCTCAATGGCATCAACCGGGCGATCTCCCCGGCGCCCTGGCATCTGGGCTTCTCCTACGGTCGGGCCCTGCAGCAGTCGTGCCTGAAGCACTGGGCCGGCCACGATCTGGCGGCGGGCCAGCAGGCGCTGCTGGCACGGGCGCGCGCCAATGGCCAGGCCGCCCAGGGGTTCTATGTGGCCGGCTCGGAACCCTCCGATGGCTCGCCGCTGTTCGAGGCCAACTACAGCTATTGAGGCGCTTCGGGTGTGAGGGGCGCCAATGGCGGAGACTCCTGGGTGCAACGTGGGTTGCGAACATCTGGGAGGGCACGGCTGCCCTTGCTCGTTGGAATGGAAAGGGTCGCAGGCTGTGGCTGATCGAACTTTCCACGGCCCGTTGCGTGGCTTGCTCTTCGCGGGTCATTGGTGAAGGCCACTCCCGTTATTCGCTAGCCTTAAGTCTCCGGGTCCCGGACTGGAATGATAGCCATCGAGCTGCTGCTCTTTACTCTGGTTTTGAGCATTGATTCATTTTCTGCCGCTATTGCGCTGGGACTTCGCCACTTCTCGGCTCGCCGCGCTTTCTTTTTTGCCTTGAGTTCAGGTTTGTCAGAAGGACTGGCAATCGCACTCGGTTTTCTGCTGGGGCATTTTGCTCAAAGTCTGATCACCCAATACGATCACTGGCTTGCCTTTGCGCTGCTGGTCCTGGTGGGAGGTCATATGTGTTATCGAGCTTGCATGGATATGAAATCCAGAGGCGATCGCGGAGACGAGGTGAAGGTCCATGGCCTCTTGAAGATATTGTTTGTCTCGAGTGTCACAAGTATCGACTCTCTGGGGGTGGGAATATCCCTTGGACTGGTCAATAAGCCCATTGCGCTCTATTCGCTGGTGGTGGGAATCGGAGCTTTTGCCGCGACTTATTCAGGGCTATTTCTTGCCAAAAAGCTTTCGTCTAGATTCGGAGAAAAAATCGAGTTCATGGGCGGGGCTGTGCTGATTGCTCTGGGAATCAAGATGCTATCGATTTAGGTTTTCTGTGCTCAACGGCCTTGCCTTGCAGTCTCCTGCTGGTACGCCCCATCGGGTTCATGGGGGGGCAGCCTGGGGTGTCTTCTTGGGTTTTCCATCCCCAGGTGCAGGGTCAGCGGAGACGGCACGCCTTCAATGTCACGCAAACATTCCGGGCGCGATCTTGTTGCTCGCCTCCCTCACATTCGCTGGATCGCGCCTCTAACTTCTGACGCAGCTTCTGACGCAGTGGATTCGGGAAGGCCTGGATAAGCTAGGTTCTCGGCCATGCCACGTGCTGGGTCTCAAGTCGCAGGCTTGAGGGCAGATGGGCCTCGCCGGTTGTCCGGAACTGTTGCAAGGTAGCCATGGAAAGCCTCATCTAGTCCTGTTACAGAAATGCTGTCATTGCAGCAGCAAGTCTAGGTTGATAGTAGTCAACGCGCCGAATCACTGCTGGACGTCTAAGATGAATATTAAGAAGGCGGGTCTCATCTTCATCTTGACATTGGCGTTGCTATGCCCGTTTGAAGCTTTTGGCCGAGCTGGTGGCGGTGGCGGTGGCGGTGGCGGTGGAGGCGGTGGTGGTGGCTATAGCAGTGGTTACAGCGGCGGTTATAGCGGCGGTTATAGCGGCGGTTATAGCGGCGGTTATAGCGGCGGTTACGGCGGCTCTAGCGGCGGCGGCATCGAATTCCCCAGTATTCCGATCTGGATTCAGCATGCTTCGGTTGCGATTGTGTTCTCGATTCTTCTGGCCGCTTTATTTATTGGAGCAAATACAGTAAGAGCTTCCGAGACCAAACTAAGTAAACAGCAGAAAGAGGAGCGTGATCTCTGTTTGCGGCTGTCTAAAGAGGCGAGCGATCTCTGCTTTGAGCTATCTCAGTATTCCCCGGTCTGGAGCAAGGATCATATAGACAAGCGCATTAGAGACGTGTATTTCCGTGTACAGCAAGCCTGGACGGATCGCAACCAGTACCCTGCCAGGGAGTATATGAGCGGCCAGCTCTACTGGCGGCACAAAATGCTGACTGATCAGATGAGATCAAACAATGAAAGAAATATACTTGAGCAAATTGAGCTGCTTGAGGCAATAGTTATTGAAGCCAAGGCCGTGAATCCCGATGGCGAATCAAATTGCAGGGGCAGCTTGCAGGTATGGATCAAAGGTCGAATGGTTGATTATATGGAGAGACAGGAGCAAGGCGTCAGTCGTGTGGTCAAGGGTGACCGATTGTTGCCAAGGGCATTTACAGAGCTTTGGAAGTTTATTCTGGTCGACAATGATTGGGTTCTCGACAAGATCGAGCCAGAGGAGACGGTGGCAGATCTGATTAAGATTAGATCTGCTTCATTGTGATCTTCGCGTGGAGAAGCATCTTGTGGACGAATAACGGGGACTCGATTTGTGCGTCGGCAGTAGCACTGTATGTTGGCTCTGGGTGGAATCAACTTGGGCGAGGTGGAACTGGCTGTAGCCATGCTGGAGGATGTGCCCTGCGCCATCGGGCTGATCCGCCAGTCGCTGGAGCGGCAGCTGGATGACAACACAGTGCAGGTTTGAGCAGAATGCTCCCATGGCGGACCCTGCCACCGCCACTCCCCTGGATCCCCGCATTCCCCGAATCGCTGCAGAGATCCGCAAGCAGATCCCTGACTGCGAGGTGCGCCTCTTCGGCTCCCACGCCCGTGGCACGGCCCGAGCTGATTCCGATGCCGACCTGCTGATCACGGTGCCGGATGACTGACTGGCAAACCACGATCGCCTGCAGGTACTGGGTGGGCTCTGGCGCAAGCTGGCCAGTCATCACCTGCCGCTCGATCTCCTCCTCTATTCCCGTTCGGAGGTGCGCGAGCGAGCCCAGTACCGCAGCGCCGTCACCACGCAGGCCTACCAGGAGGGAATCCTGCTGAATGGCTGATCCGGATGCCGTTCGCTACCTGCGGATTGCCCGCTCGGATCTGCAGGAAGCCCAGCGCATGCTGGAGCTCTCGGGCTTTCGCGACAGCAGCATCGGCTTTCTGTTGCCGAAGGCCTGCGAGAAGGCCTTCAAGAGCTGGATCCACTGCGCTGGAGGTCTGGCACCATTCACCCACGACATGGTGGGAACGGCCTCATCCCTGCTGGATGAGGTGGAACAGCGATGGCAGTGACGGACTTCCCATCCCAGTACGCCCTCATAGCTGGCCAGTGGCCCGAGTTGCCCGAAGAGGCCGTGCGGGTGGAGCGCTTTGCCCTGGCTGATCCACGCACCGCCTGCTTCTACGCCCGTCGCACCATCGAACTGCTGGTGGAGTGGGTCTACGCCAACGACAGCCCGCTGCAGCGGCCCTGGGGGGAGCCCTCCCTGTCGCGGCTGTTCCATGCCTGCGACTTTCGCCAGCTCGTGGGTCCCCAGCTGCTGGGTCGCTTCAAGCTGCTCAAGGACCTCGGCAACGACGCTGTCCATCGGGCTGAACCCATCCGCACGGGCTCGTCCGTGCTGGCGGCCACGGAGCTCCTTCAGGTTCTCCGCTGGCTGGTCCTCGCCTATGGCCACGATCCCGATGCAGGGCCAGCAGCAGGGCAAGCTCTGCGCCGATGGCCTGGACGCACAGTATGGGCAGCGGCCCCTGATCTTCCTCTCCAACGGCTACCGCCATTGCCTCTGGGACGATCTCCGCTACTCGCCCCGAGAGGTGCAGGGCTTCTACCGGAAGGCCGAGCTGGAAAAGCTGATCCGCCGCTGAGCTCAGCGACAGAGGCTGGCATCGGTGATGGTGGACCCCCCAGATCGTGGAGCGCTACTACCAGCAGCGGGCGATCCGGGCGATCGGCGAATCCTTCGAACGGGGCCGCCGCAAGGTGCTGCTCGTGATGGCCACCGGCACCGGCAGGACCCGCACCGTGATTGCGCTTGCCGATCTGCTCACCGTTGCCACTGGGTGAAGCGGGTGCTGTTCCTCGCCGATCGCAATGCCCTTGTGCTCCAGGCCGAGCGTGCCTTCCGTCGTTTCCTGCCCGACTGCTCACCGGTGAATCTGGTGACCAACCGTGGTGGTGGTGGATGAGGCCCCAACCGCAGCGTCTACCAGAAATACGGCGCCATCTTCGCCTACTTCGATTCCTTGCTCTGGGGCCTCACCACTACTCCCACCTCGCCATCGCCATCTCGGTGGACATGCTCGACACCGGCATCGACATCCCCGAGATCGTGAATCTGGTGTTCTTCAAGCCGTTGCGATCCTGTACCAAGTTCTGGCAGATGGTGGGCCGGGGTACTCGCCTGTGCCCAGACCTGTTCGGACCGGGCCAGGACAAGGCGTGCTTCTGGATCTTCGACTGTTGCCAGAACCTGGAGTTCTTCCATGGCCAGGGCGGCAGCGATCGTGCCGCTGCTCCTGAATCTCTCAGCGCCCGCCTGTTCCGTGCCCGGCTCGCGCCCGTGACGGGGGTGGATGAGCTCATCACTGCGGCGGACGGAGACCGATCAGCCGAACTGCAGCCCCACCGTGAGCTCCTGGCGGAGTCCTTGCGCCGCCATGTGGCCGCCTGCCCCAGCAACAACTTCCTGGTGCGCCCTCACCTGGAGCTCGTCGAGCGCTTCGGCCAGCCTGGTGCCTGGAGCCAGCTCGATGCCGACGCAAGGGCAATGCTTCGACCTGCTGCCCTACATGCTGCAGTTGGCGCTGCTGCGAGGCGCTGCAGACTTTCCCAGGCGGCAGGGACAGGTGGCTTCCAGCCCCTGCCGATCAGCCAGGCCCACCTGGATCGGTTGGCGATGGAGCACATGGCCAGCAGGAGTGGAGCGTTGCAGGAACCCCGCCGACTGGCGCGGCCAAGGAGTCTGATCAGCTCCTGAGCCACCAGACCTCTGCTGCAGCCCCGCCGATGAGGTTCAAGAAGGCACCTGGCCAGAACAACCCGGCCAGCTCAGCCGCCGGGATCAGCGGCTCATCGCCAGCATCTTCTCGATCGGGGCCAGGGCCCGCAGCCGCAGCTCCTCCTCCAGCTCGATCGCCGGGGCCATCTCCGCGAGACAGCGCCACAGCTTCTCCAGCGTGTTGAGCCGCATGTAGGGGCAGGCGTTGCAGCTGCAGCCGTCGGCGCCGGGCACCTCATGGAACGCCTTGCCCGGCACCCGCTGGCGCATCTGGTGCAGGATTCCCGGCTCGGTGAGCACGATGAAGGCGGGCGCCTCACTCTCCGCCGCCCGGGCCAGCAGCCTGCTGGTGGAACCGATGAAGTCGGCCAGATCGAGCAGGTGCTGCTGGCATTCCGGGTGGGCCAGCACTTCGGCGTCCGGGTGCTCCAGCTTCAGCTGCAGCAGGGCCTGTTCGCTGAACGTCTCATGCACCTGGCAGCTGCCGGGCCAGAGGGTGAGATCCCGGCCGCTCTGGTTCTGCACCCAGCGGCCCAGGTTCTGATCCGGCGCGAACAGGATCGGCCGGTTCTCCGGCAGCTGCCGCACCAGATCCACGGCGTTGCTGCTGGTGCAGATCAGATCGCTTTGGGCCTTCACCGCCGCCGAGCAGTTGATGTAGCTCACCACGATGTGCTCGGGGTGCTCGGCCCGGAAGGCGGCGAAGCGATCCGCCGGGCAGGCATCGGCCAGGGAGCAGCCGGCCTCCAGATCCGGCAGCAGCACCGTCTTGCCGGGGTTGAGGATCTTGGCGGTCTCGGCCATGAAGTGCACGCCGCAGAACACGATCACGTCGGCCTCGGTGGCGGCGGCCTTGCGGGCCAGCTCCAGCGAGTCGCCGATGAAGTCGGCGATGTCCTGAATCGCGTCGTCCTGGTAGTAGTGGGCCAGGATCACGGCGTTGCGCTCGCGGCGCAGGGCCCCAATCGCCGCCGGCAGATCCGATGGCGGAGGTGGGCTCACGGCGCTGTGCTGCGGAGCACGGGCCGGAGTGGTCTGGGCGGCTGCGAAAACCAACCGGGATCCCCAACGGGCAGGATGTTCCAGCCTAGATAGTGGTGGATGGGTCTCCTGCGCCTGGCCGTGGTGGGGGATCCGCACGGCGCCTGGGATGGCAGCGACCATCACCTCCTGGACCGTGTCCGGCCCGATGCGGTGCTCGTGGTGGGTGACCTCAGCGACGGCCTGCCCCAGGTGCCGGCCCTGCTGCGCCGCCTCCCCCTGCCGGTGGCCTGCATCCTCGGCAACCATGACGCCGGCCGGGATGCCTCCGGCCGCACCCTGCAGCGCCAGCTCGCCACCCTCGGCGAGATCCACTGCGGCTGGGGCCTGAGGGAACTGCGGCCGCCCGGCCTGGCCGTGGTGGGGGGGCGGCCCGGCACCGCCGGTGGAGGCTTCCATCTCTCCCGCGCCGTGATCGCCGCCTTCGGGCCCCTCACCCTGCAGGAATCGGCGGATCGGATCACCGCGGCGGCGTTGGCGGCGGATCCCGCCCTGCCCCTGGTGCTGCTGGCCCACTGCGGCCCGGCGGGGCTGGGCAGCGACGCGGCCGACCCCTGCGGCCGCGACTGGAAGAAGCCAGCCTGCGACTGGGGCGACCAGGACCTCGCCCTCGCCATCCGCCAGATCCGCGAGCACCGCCCCGTTCCCCTGGTGGTGTTCGGTCACATGCACCACGCCCTGCGCCGGGGGCAGGGGGAGCGCCGCACCGTCGCCGTCGACCGGCAGGGCACCCTCTATCTCAATGCGGCCTTCGTGGCCCGCCACGGGCGCGATCTGGGCGGGCGGGAGCTGCGTCACTTCACCTGGGTGGAGCTCGACACCGACGGGCGGGCCGGAGCGGTGGTGCGGCGGGCCAGCCACCGCTGGTATGGCCTGGAGGGTCAGCTCCTCTATGAAGAAGTCGTCCACCAGCCGGGTCTGACCCGGTCGGTCTGTGCCCCCCGCTGACGGCGCCCCCCTGATGGCTCCTCGTTCCCTGGTCGTGCCGTGCTGATCTGTGCCTGCATCAGCGCCCATGGTTTCGGCCATGGATCCCGCAGCGCCGCGGTGCTCTCGGCCCTCCACCGGTTGCGACCCGACTGGCGCCTGGTGGTCTCCACCGCCCTGCCGGCTGACTTCGTCGCCACCGCCTTCGGGCCGCAGCCCCTCGAGCTGCGGCCCTGCCAATGGGATGTGGGGGTGCTTCAGGCGGACGCGCTCGGTTCCGATCCCGCCGCCACCCTCGTGGCGCTGGAGGAGCTCGAGGCCCGCCTGCCAGGCCAGGTCGAACGGGAGGCGGCCTGGCTGCGGGCCCAGGGTGAGCCGCTGCTCGTGCTGGGGGATGTGCCGCCGGCAGCCGCCCTGCTGGCCGGTCGGGTCGGCGCGCCGCTGATCTGGCTGGCCAGTTTCGGCTGGGAGACCATCTACCGCCCCTTCGGCCCGGCCTTCGCGCCCTGGGCCGAGAGCTGTCTGGCGCTCTACCGCCGCGGCGATCTGCTGCTGGAGTGCCCCCTGGGGCTGCCGATGGACTGGGGCCTGCCCCGCCAGCCGATCGGTCTCACCGCCGGGGAGCCCCGGCTGGACGCCGACGGGCTCGCACGCCAGCTGCGGCTGCCCGCCGATCGGGAGCGCTGCGTGCTGGTGTCCTTCGGGGGGCTCGGTCTGCGGCTGGATCCCGCCCTGCTGCGCCGCTGGCCGCAGTGGGTCTTCCTCGGCCATGACCCCCGCCTCGGCGAGGCCCCCAACGGGCGGGTGCTGCCGGCATCGGTGCGCCCCCTCGAGCTGATGCGCCACTGCGCCCGCCTGATCACCAAGCCGGGCTACAGCAGCTTCTGTGAAGCCCTCAGCCAGGACGTCGGCATCCACCTGGTGCACCGCGAGGGGTTCGCCGAGGCGCCGGTGCTGGAGGCTGCCCTGCAGCGCCACGGCTGGCACAGGCTGCTCAGCCAGGCCGATCTGCAGGCCGGCGACTGGCAGCTCGATCAACCGCTGCTGGGGCCCACCGATCAACCCCTGCCACGGCAGGGCGCGGCCGCTGCGGCCCAGGCGATCGCGGCCTTCGCCGCGGGCCTGGAGCTGGGGTGATCAGCAAAACGAATCGTTGACCCCGCCATGATCGGGGTTCCTGTTGTGCAAAACAGGCTGAATTCTGGCCCTGACAGTGATCTGAACCGTTCACGGTCGCCGTTGACACCAGTGGACGCTTGTTCGATTGGCACTGATGCCAACTGGCAATAGCGGTTCGATCGCCAAATTGCTGCGCATCCATTTGTTGTTTTCGCTTTTGGTTTCCCCTTTCGCCAAAACAACGCTCTGCGGACTCGGCGCCTGTCTCGCCAGCCTGGCCTCTCCCCTGGCCGTGTCCGCTGCCCAGCCCCCGACCCGGGCTGAGCTCCTCTCGCCGGCCCTGACGCTGCCCCATCAGGCCCCCGCTCGCCTCGGGGCTCCCCAGGTCCGGCAGGTGCGGCTTCTGCCCCAGCAACCGTCTGCCGCGGCTCGATCCACGGCGGTTGCCCTCTCGGTGCCCCTGCCGCCTCCCGCCCCCCGCATCTACGCCATCACGCCCGAGCGTCGCGCCCTGCTCAACACCATCCGCTTTGCGGAGGGCACCTGGGCCGGCGGCGAGGACATCGGCTACCGCATCATCTTCGGCGGCGGCCTGATGCCCTCCCTCGACCGCCATCCCAACCGGGTGGTGCGCACGGCCCGTTACGCCAGTGCCGCCGCCGGGGCGTACCAGTTCATGCCACCCACCTGGGCGATGGTGTCCAGGAAGCTCGGCTTCCAGCTCCAGGGTCCCGAGGCCTTCGGTCCCCAGGTGCAGGACCAGGCTGCCCTGTTCCTGATCCAGCGTCGGGGCGCCCTCCACCTGGCAGACCAGGGGGCCTTCACCCCCGACCTCGCCCATCGGCTGGCTCCCGAATGGGCCTCGTTCCCCACCCTCGCCGGCCGCAGCTACTACGGCCAGCCGGTGAAGCGCTACAACGAACTGCGCCAGTTCTACGAGCAGAACCTGGCCTATCTGCGGCGTCAGCTCGAGCTCAACACGCTCGCTGCCGCTCCCGAGCCCCCGCCCAAGCCTCCCTGCCTTCCGGAAGACTCGCTGCGCTGCCAACTGGAGGCCCTCGACGCGGTCGGGCCCCGCAGCAGCGGCGTCTGACCCTGGGTTACCGCGGGGCTCAGTCCTGCTCGGCCTTGATCCGGCTGCGCCCCACCGTGTTCTGGGCGATCAGGTAGGCGGCGGCGATCGCGCCTGAAAAGCCCAGGGCATTGCGGATCAGGGGCAGCAGGTCGTCGGTGCGGGTGACGATCGGAGCCACGCCGAAGACCCCGAACAGAATCACCCACAACGGCGAGAGCAGCAGCACCCAGGCCCACTCCACCGTGCGCCCCTCCTCGCGCGGATAGGCGGCGAAACCCACGATCAGTCCCCCCAGGATCGAGGTGGCCAGGGTCAGCACCCACTGTTCGGTCGGCAGGCCCGGCACGACCTGGCAGCCACCCCGTTCCAGGCAGGTCTCCACGGCGGCCAGGGCGTCGACGATGGCGCCGTCCTCACCGTGGTCACGCACGTAGTACTGGTTGCCGAAGCGGGTCTGCAGCTCCACCCAGTAGGTGCGCGGCATCAGCGCGAACAGGGCATCGCCGACGTTGAAGTTCAGCAGGTTGCCGCCGCGGGGGTCCGCCACCAGCAGCAGGCTCCGCTCATCGAGGTTCCAGAAGTCCCGAACCGCCAGGCCCGGGGTGCGCTCGTACTGGGTAAGGACCCGCAGCTTCCAGCCGGTGTCGGCCTCGAAGGCTGTCAGATGGGCCTCCAGCTCGGCCCGCTCCCCGTCGGTCAGCGCCTTGGCCAGGTCGATCACCGGGGTGGGGTGATCGGGCAGCAGGTCGGGGTTGTCGTAGGCGCTGGCGGGAGCGCCCCCCAGACCCAGTGCGGCACCCAGCAGCACCACGGCGGCCGCCAGGGTCACCAGGGCCCGCCCCAGGCGTCGAACCACGTGCCCCCGCCCGGTCGGAGTCCCGCCAGCCCTTGCCTCTGCAGCCATGCGCCTCACTCCGAGAAGATGCATTCTCCCCGAGCTGCGCTCCGGCCGTGACCGATCGCCTCGAGCCCCCCTCGTCGCGCCCCTGCGCCTGTCCGGACTGGCTGGCGGGGCGCCTGCGGGAGGCGGGCGGTGCCGTGCCGTTCGCCTCCTACATGGCCTGGGTGCTGCACGATCCCACCCATGGGGCCTACGGCGCCGGTCGGCTGCGCATCGGCCCGAGGGGGGACTTCGCCACCGCCCCTTCCCTCGGCCCCGAGTTCGCCTCCCTGCTCGCCCCCCAGCTCTGGGACTGGCTGGAGAGCCTCGGCCCCGGGCCCCTGGCCCT
This sequence comes from Aphanothece microscopica RSMan92, assembly GCF_046613545.2. Classification (NCBI taxonomy): domain Bacteria; kingdom Bacillati; phylum Cyanobacteriota; class Cyanophyceae; order Chroococcales; family Aphanothecaceae; genus Aphanothece; species Aphanothece microscopica. Next base: position 13,575 of record NZ_JBKKKY020000014.1, read on the forward strand.
GGTGGAGACCGGCCCCGGCGAGGGCTCCCTCGCCCTGCAGCTGGCCCGGCACCTCGCCGCCCAGCGGCCCGATCTGGCCAACCGCACCACCCTGGTGCTCGTGGAGCCCAATGCCGGCATGGCCGAGCGCCAGCGGCGGCTGTTGCAGGCCTCCCCTCTGCCCTGCCGCTGGGCGAGCTGGCAGGAGCTGGCTGCCGCTCCCGTGCAGGGCGTGGTGCTGGCCCATGAGGTGCTCGATGCCCTGGCGGTCGAGCGCATCGTCTGGGACGGGGCGCGCTGGCGCCGTCAGCTGGTGAGCCTCGACGAGGCCGATCCGGCCCGGCCCCTGCTGCGGCTCGAGCCCGGAGAGCCCCTGGCGCCCCAGGCCCTGGCGCAACTCGATGCCCTGGGCCTGGCGCCTGGCACCCAGCCGCGCCCGCCGGGCTGGAGCACCGAGCTCCACCCCGGGCTGGGTCCCTGGCTGGCCGCCTGCGGTCAGGCCCTCAGGGCCGGTTACCTGCTGGTGATCGACTACGCCCTGGAGGCCCGGCGCTACTACGCGTCCCAGCGGGCTGCCGGCACCCTGATGGCCTACCGCGCCCAGCGTGCCAGCGCCGATCCGCTCCGCGAGCCCGGCCGCTGGGACCTCACCGCCCATCTCTGCATCGAGACGCTGCAGGCCGAGGCCGCCGCCACCGGCTGGCAGGTGCTGGGCCAGACCCGCCAGGGTGAGGCCCTGCTGGCCTTGGGGCTGGCGGAGCGGCTCTATGGCCTCCAGGGGGGCTCCGCGGCGGACCTGGCCGACCTGATGGCCCGGCGGGAGGCGCTGCTGCGTCTGGTGGATCCCCATGCCCTGGGGGATTTCCGCTGGCTGGCCTTCGGCCGCTCCCTCCCCCCGGGCCAGGCCCCTGACCCGTTGGCGCTCAGGCCCCGGTTCCTGCGGGAGCCGGCGGGGGCTGGTCCGCAGGACGGGCAGGGCTGAGCCCTGCTGGGCTTGCGCCCGAGCCATGGCTTGCCCCGGAGACATGGCTTGTCCCGGAGCCATGGCTTGCCTCGGCGAAGGCCCATCCCAGGGCATAGCGCTCCTTGGTGGAGCGTCGGTAGAGGGCGGTGAGGGGCTGCTGGCTCACCGCCTCGGGATAGGCCTGCCCCAGCTCCGTGGGCGGCCCCGGGCCCCGGTCAGGCCCTGCGTCCCACACGAGCACCGCCCGGGGGTAGGTCGCCATCAGCCGCCGCTGCTCGGCGGTGGGTTCCTCCCGCACGATCACGTACCCCCCGAACGAGGAGAGCTTCAGCAGGTTCGCGGCCAGCAGGGGTGTGCGCGTCACCAGCAGGGTCTGGGCGGGATTCCAGCCGTGGGCGGCGATGCGCGTCTCCAGCTGGGTGCTGAGGTGGTCGTAGGGAATCAGCTCCCGCGGCCCGCTGCCGGTGATGTCCGGTGCAAATCCGGGCAGGGCCCGCGCGCCCAGCACCAGGACCCCCACCAGGGCGACACCGCGACCGAAGGGAGCACGGCGCCGGAGCAGCAGGTCCCTTCGCGTCAGCGAGAACACGGCCAGCGGCAGCAGCAGCATCGATGCGGTGAGCCACTTGGCCTTGAAGAAGCCCAGCAGCCCCGAGGCGATCGCGACCATGGGCAGCCCCAGGGCCAGCAGTCCGGCCCGTCGGATCAGCGGATGGAGTCCAGCAGCGTCGCCTGCGAGCTCGTCCGGCTGCCCCAACCGACAGCCGAAGCAGAGCCCGACGACCAGCGCATACAGGGCGCAGGGCCAGTAGCTGGAGACCAGGATCTTGCCGGCACCGGCGAGGCCGAGTCCGCCCACCCTGCCGCGGGCCATGGCGTAGCCCAGGGGCTGGAAGGACTCCTGCCACAGCCACACCAGGTGGGGCAGGAGCACCGCCAGGCCGATCAGGATCGCGAGGAGAAAGCGCGGATTGAGGACGGCCCCGCGATGCTGCCGCGACAGCAGCGCCGAGCCGGTCAGGGCCGCTGCCGGAATCAGGTAGTTGTATTTCGAGAGCATCCCCAGGCCGAACAGCAGGCCCAGGACCCCATAGTCGCGAAGCCGCCGGGACGCCATCACCCGCAGGAAGGCCCAGGTTGTCCAGGCCGTCACCGCCAGCATCAGGACGGTGTGGGTGAGATCCTCGATGATCTTGGCGGAGAACTGGGGGATCAGCAGGGCCGATCCCGCCACGACCAGAGCGATGTCGGGCCCCCTCGGGTTGGTGGAGAGGGGGAACAGGCAGCGGGCTGAGGCGTACAGCCCGGCGTACATCAGCAGCAGGCAGGCGTACTTCACCAGCACGATGGCGGGGAGTCCCATGCCGATCAGCCGGGAGACCGCATGGACGCCCCAGTAGAACAGCGGTGGCTGGTTGGGATAGCCGGGCCTCAGATCCTCGGCGACGAGATACTGCTCGGCCTCGTCATACAGAAAGCTGTCGGACATGCCCAGCCGGAGCAGCATCGCTCCGAGCGGGAACAGCGCGAGCAGGGCGAGGGATCGTGCCGTTGTGAAGCGCGTCACGCCCATGGTTCTGCTGCCGCCCCGGAGGCTCCTCGCCTGAACACCATGCTGACCGACCGCTGGCTGACCGGCCGGATGGTGAGCTGCCGGATGGATAGCTGCCGGATGGATAGCTGCCGCAGCCGCGCTGTTGGCGTTTCAGGGCCGCGCCGATGGCGTTCCGGGGAGATTTTATTCAAGCCCGATGCCGCTACTGTCAGGCCTGCTCTGGGCCATCGCTCTGTTCGACACCTTCCGCCTGCTGGAAGCTCTGGTCCTGGGGGCCCTGCTGGCGGGGCTGTTCGGTCTGATCGCCCGCCGCAATCTCTTCCTCAAGGCCCTCGCCATGGATGTGATGGGCACGGCGTCCGTGGCCCTGTTCGTGCTGGTGGCCGCCCGCAGCGGCCTGCGGACCCCGATCGTCCCCCGGGCCGACGCCCTCGCCGGCGCTGGCCCCTGGGCGGATCCGATCCCCCAGGCCGTGATCCTCACCGCCATCGTGATCGGTCTTTCGATCCAGGCCCTGCTGCTGGTGGTGATCACCCGTCTGGCTGCCGTCGATCCCCTGCTCGAGACCGGCAGTTTCGAGCAGCTCCAGCCCCCTGGGCCCGCCGCCACACCCTGAGCGGCCCGTCATGACCCTCATCGTCGCCTGGCTGCTGCTGCCGTTCCTGGGAGCCTTCCTGGCGGCCCTGCTCCCGTCCACCGCCCGGCCCCTGGCCCTCGGCGCCACGCTGGCCACCCTGGCCATGGGGCTGGTGCTCCTGCGCGCCACCTGCCCCTGGAGCCTCGAGCTCACCGGCCCGCTGGGGGTGCTGCTGCAGGCCGATGCCCATGCCGCCCCCTTCCTGCTGCTCAACGCCCTGGTGGTGCTGGCGGTGCTGCTCGACACCTGGGGCCGTGCCGTACCCGGCCCCTTCCTGCTGCTGGTGATGGTGCTGCTGGGCGGCCTCAACTCCGCGTTCCTGGCCGTGGACCTGGTCAGCCTCTACGTCGCCCTTGAGGTGGTGGGGGTGACCGCCTTTCTGCTGATCCTGCAGAAGCGCGAGCCCCAGCAGCTCTGGATCGCCCTGCGCTACCTCCTTGTCGGCAACAGCGTCATGACGCTGTATCTGGTGGGCGTCGCCCTTCTCTACCTGCGCACGGGCAGTTTCCGCATCGTGGCGCTGGCCGATCCAGCGCTCGGAAGCCAGGGGCAGGCGGTGGTGCTGGCGCTGGTCCTGGTCGGGCTGCTTACCAAGTCGGGGGTGTTCCTCTCGGGGCTCTGGCTCCCCCGCACCCATGCCGAAGCCCCCGCCGAGGTCTCCGCCCTCCTCTCGGGCGTGGTGGTGGCGGGGGGCCTGTGCCCCCTGCTGCGGTTGGCGGGCCTGGTGCCGTCCCTCCGGTCGGTGCTGCTGGTGATCGGCCTGGCCAGTGCCCTGCTGGGCGTCTGCTATGCCCTCGCCGACCGCGACCTCAAGCGACTGCTGGCCTGGAGCACCCTCTCCCAGACCGGACTGGTGCTGATCAGTCCCGCCAGCGGGGCCTTCTACGCCCTCGCCCACGGGGTGGCCAAGGCCGCCCTCTTTCTGGTGGCCGCCCGGGTGCCCAGCCGGGATCTCAGCCAGTGGAGCCAGCAGCCCCTGCCGATGGCCCTGGCCGCCCCCCTGCTGCTGGGGTCCCTCTCGATCGCCGGAGCGCCGTTGCTGTTCGGCTTCTGGACCAAGGACCAGCTGGGCGAGGCGGTGGCGAGCCTGGGATCACCGCCCGCCGAACTGGCGCTGCTGGTCGCGATGGTGGGCACCGCGGCCGTCTACACCCGTCTGTGCTGGCGGCCGCTCGCCTGGGACTGGCGTGACCCCTCCATCGGTGCGCTGCTTCTGGCGCTGCTGCTGCTTGCTGCCGGCCTGCTGCTGCCGGGTCGGCTGCCGGCCGCCAGCGCGGTGGTCAAGTCGGTGGGCGTGCTCGCCTTCGGTGTGGCCATTCAGGCGGGCTGCCGCCTCCTGGCCCTGGGGTGGGCCCGCTGGCGGTCCGCGCCACGGCTGCCCGGTCTGCCGAACCTCGAGCGCCTGCAGGATTTGCTGGGTTGCATGGCCCTGGTGGGTGTGGCCGTCTGGCTGACCCTGCTCCCCCTGGAGGCGCCATGGCTCGGCTGATCACCATCGCCCTGCGGCTGCTGATCTGGTGCCTGCTCAGCGCCGATGTCAGCACCACGAATGTGGCCATCGGCCTGGCGGTGGCCCAGGCCCTCCCCCAGGCCCGCACCACCCGCCACCTGCCCCTCTCCGAGCTGATGCGGCTGCTGGGGGCGAGTCTGCGGGCCATCCCCGTGGCCTATGCCGAGGCGGTGCGTCTGCTGCTGTTCGGCCGGCGGATGCAGGGGCGGCTCGAACCGATGCCCGTCACCGCCCGTGGCTCGGCGCTGCTCACCTTCCTGGAGGTCTTCCGGATCACCCTCACGCCCCTCACCATCGCCCTGGGGGTGGAACGGGGCGGCCGCGCCTACCGCGTGCATCGGCTGGCCCCACCGGATCCGGCAGAGCCCGCCACTCCCCCTGACCCCACCCCATGACCCTGATCCTCTTCGGCATGGTTCTGGCCCTGCTGCTGCCGATCCTGGTGGCGTGCCGATCGACCGATGTCTGGCACCGCCTCGCGGCCTTCGCCAGCGTGTCCACGAAGGTGGCCATCCTGATGCTGGCGGTCTCGGTGCTTCGCGACGACTGGATGCTTGGTTTCGTCGGGGTGATCGTGCTCAGCGTGGGCAATTCCGCCGTGATGCTGCTCGCCAATCTGCTGCGGGGGCTCGACCGGTGAAGGAATCGCTCAGCTTGCTGCTGCTGCTGGTAGGCCTGCTGTTCTGGTTCGCAGGCACCTGGCCCCTGCTGGGCCGGGGCAGTTTCCTGCGCAAGCTCCACTACCTCGGCATCGCCGACACGCTCGGATCGGCCCTCATGCTGGTGGGCCTGCTGCTGCGCCTCAACCCCGAATGGCCCCTGCTGCTGCTGGCGCTGTTGTCGCTGGTGGTGTGGAACACGATCTTCGGCTATGTGCTCGCCAGCTGCTCCCAGCCGCTGCGTGCCCAGGGCCCTGGTGCTGAGCGCCCTGGTGGTGAGCGGCCTGGGGGTGAGCGCCCGTGACCCTCAGCATCGAGGCACCGCTGCTGATCCCGATCACGGCCCTGCTGCCCCTGACGGCGCTGTTGCTGGTCGGCCAGGCCAATCCCTACCAGACCCTGGTGATGCGGGGCATCCTCGGCGCCGTCGCCGCCCTGATCTATGCCCTGCTCGGCGCGGCCGACGTGGCCCTCACCGAAGCCCTGGTGGGCACCCTGCTCTCCACCACCCTCTACGCCGTGGCGCTGCGCTCCTCGATGGTGCTGCGCCTGGCCGCCCCCCGGGGGTTGCCGCCCGAGTCGGTGATCCTGCGCCTGAGGGCCTGGCTGGAGCCCCTGCACCTTCGCCTCGAGCTGATCCCCGAGCTCCAGCCCGGTGAGCCGGCACTCCACGGCGTGCTGGCTCCCGCCGATGCCCCGGATCTCTACATCCTGCAGCTGCATCGGGCTCTGCTCCACGAGCGGCTCGCCGCCCTTCCCGGCGCCGACCTCTGGCAGGGCGAAGGCCATGGCCTGGAGCTCGTGCAACAGGCCACGGGCGTCGGGGGCCGCACCCCGGAGGCCCGGCCGTGACGCTGCTCTATCTGGCCGCTGCGGTGCTGCTCTGTCTGGCTCCGCTCACCCTGGCGCTGCCCAATCCCCCCCAGCTCAGTGCGGTCCTGGCGGAGCTGCTGCGGGCCGGTGAGGTGCCCAACCTGGTGTCCACCGTCATCCTCAAGACCCGCCTCTACGACACCATCGCGGAGGTCGTGGTGTTCACCCTGGCCTCGATCGGCGTGCGCTGGATCTTCAGCGGGGAGCCCAGCCAGCGGCGGATCCGCGGCCTGCAGGACGCTCCCTCGGTGGTGCTCTGCCAGCTGGGGGCGACGGTCTGCGCCCTGGTGGCCGTGGAGCTGGCCCTGCGGGGCCACCTCTCTCCGGGCGGCGGCTTTGCCGCCGGGGTGGCCGGCGGCACGGCGATCGGTCTGCTGCTGATCAGCGGCTCGGTGCGGCTGGCCGATCGCCTCTACCAGCGCTACCGGGCCGATCTGTGGGAAAAGGGGGCCGTGGTCGCCTTCCTGCTGGTGGCCCTGCTCAGCCTGGAGGGCCTCGTTCCCGCAGGCCAGGGCGTCTTCGGCAGCATCGACAGCGGCGGCTGGATTCCGCTGCTCAACATGCTGGTGGCCGTCAAGGTCACCCTGGGCTCCTGGGCCATGGTGCAGCTGCTGGTGCGTTACCGGGGCCTGCTCTGAGCCGCTCAGCTCGCCGCGCCCGCCGCTGACGGCCGGCTCGCCAGCCATGCGGCCAGCGGCTGGGGAGGCTGATCCGGGCTGCTGGTGATCTCCACGATCTGCCCCACGGCCGCCGGAGTCTCGAGCGCATCCAGGCACACCCGTGCGACCAGGCGCCTGGGAATGCTGCTGCTCTCCTGTTGGTCCGCGGCACTGAACACGATCCCCTCGGCGTCGAGGTGCTCCTCCCGTTCACTCAGTCCGCCCGGCCGCACGATCGTCCAGGCCAGGCCGCTCTGCTCCAGCCAGCGTTCGCCCAGCCTCTTCCACACCAGGATCAGGCCGAACAGGTTGAGCGGGTGCAACCAGCGACCGGCACACAGGGAACTGACCAGCACCACCCGCGGCACCCCCACCGCCCGGCAGGCGCGGATCTGGTCGCGCACCCCGAAGGCATCCACCTGGAGGGGGCCGCTCAGATCCACCGACGGTCGGGCTCCCGTGGCGATCACCAGGGCGTCACAGCCGCTCAGGGCGGCGTGAAGGGCTTCGGGGCTGCCGAGGCTGAGCCGCACCACCGCGGCGCCCTCGAGGCCCGCCGGCAGCACCGAACCGGGCCGGACCAGCGCCCTCACCTGATGGCCCCGGCTCAGGGCCTCCTGCACCACCCGCCAGCCCGTCTTGCCGGAGGCTCCGCTCACCGCGATCGTTGCCATGGCCTCACCGGTCTGGGTCGCTGAAGCTAGACAATCCCTGGGTCATCGGTCTCCTGTGCCATCGGTCACCTGCACCTGTGGCATCCATCGCTCCTGGCTGGACAGCACCCCATCAGGCTTGGGGGAGCTGAGCGATGGCTTCGATGACGGTTCCCCCGCGCCGGGTTGTCGCGCTCTTCCTGGCGGTATCCGCCAGCGCCGTCCTGGCGGCAGGGTGTGAACCGGGCGAGCCGGGTGCTCCATCGGCCCAGGGCATGGCCACTCACCCGGGCGCGATGCACACCGAGGGAGGGGAGGGTGGAGAGGGAGCTGAGGGAGGTGAGGGCGCCGGAGGCGGCGGTTTCGGCGTCAGGAGCCCCGAGGGTTACGCCACCACCCTGCAGCTGATGCGCGGCCACCTGGCGGCTGGTCGGCAACTGCTGGCCCGGGGGATGGCCGCCGAGGCCCAGCCCCACATCGCCCACCCCATCGATGAGCTCTACGGGGATCTGGAGCCGGAAGTCCAGCGCCGCGGTGCCAGGCCCTTCCTCGATCAGCTGACCGAGCTCAAGACCCGCCTCCAGGCCGCCCCCGCCGCTCCGGAGACGAGCGCGGCGCTCGAGGCGGTGGAGGCCTCGATCGACCAGGCGATGGCTGGGGTGCCGCCGCAGCAGCGTGAGGATCCGGCCTTCGTGGTGGCGGTGATCCGCGAGCTGATCCGCACCGCCGCGGAGGAATATGACGCGGCCGTGGCCGGCGACAGGTTCGTGGAGGTTCTGGAGTATCAGGACTCGCTTGGTTTCCTGCTGGTGGCGGAGCAGCTGCTCGAGCCGATCGCCCCAGCCCTGAAGCGCACCAACCCGGAGCAGGCCGCCAAGCTGCAGAAGACCCTGGCCGAGCTCAAGCGGGCCTGGCCTTCGATCCTGCCGCCGGCCAGGCCCGTGCTCACCCCCGGCCAGGTCACGGCCCTGGCCCTGGGTGCCTGAGTCGTTCCCGCCCCTGCAGCCACGGCTCTGGCGACGCCGCGGTGCCCTGGCGGCCCTGGCGGCCGGCACCGGAGGATTGGTGCTGGCCGGCGTGGGGGCCCGGCGCTGGCTGGCGGGGGCCCAGGGCGAACCACTGTGGAGCCCCTGGGGTGCTCCCCTGGCCCCGCCCCTGCCGGCAGAGCCGCTGCGCCTCGGATCGATGCAGCCGCTGCGCCTGCTGCGCCAGTTCGACTGGGGCCAGGTGGTTCACGAGGGTGGCCGCCGCGTGCGGGAGTTCACCCTCACGGCCGACAGCATCGACCTGCCCCTCAATGCGGTGGTGACGACCACCGCCTGGGCCGTGAACGGGCGCGTGCCCGGCCCCACCCTGCGCTGCCGGGCGGGCGAGCGGCTGCGCATCCGCTTCCGCAACGCCGATGGCACCTCCCACAGCCTCCACTTCCACGGCAGCCACCCGGCGGCGATGGATGGGATCCGCCCGGTGCGCAGCCGCCGCAGCATGGTCTACGAATTCGACGCCGATCCCGTCGGGGTTCACCCCTACCACTGCCATGTGGAGCCGGTGACGCGCCACGTGAGCAAGGGCCTCTATGGCCTGCTGGTGGTGGATCCACCGCAGCCCAGGCCGCCCGCCGATGAACTGGTGCTGGTGATGGGGGGCTGGGATCTGCGCAACCAGGGCCGCAACGATTACTGCGCCTTCAACGGCATTCCGGATGTGTATCACCATCACCCGATTGCGATCTATCAGCACCAGCTGGTGCGGGTCTATCTGCTCAACATGGTGGAGTGGGAAGGACCCCTGACCTTTCACCTGCACGCCAACACCTTCCAGCTCCAGCCGATGGGTCTGCCCGGCAATCCCCTGCAGATCACCGATTCGGTGACCATGGGCGTGGGGGAGCGCCACATTCTCGAATTCCGTTACCGCTGGCCCGGCCGCTACATGTTCCATCCCCATCAGGACCAGGTGGCCGCCAAGGGACTGATGGGGTTCTTCGATGTGATCCCGAGAACTTGAGGACCAGGGCTTGATGGTTAACTTGATGGTTAAAACGTGAAGGTGGTTTTCAGCATGCCGCCGAAGCTGTCGTCGGCACCGGTGTTCGCGATGTAGAAGAAGGCCGGTGTCACCGCGATGTTGTCGGTGACCTGCCAGTTGTACCAGAGTTCATAGGCCAGATTGTCATCGCCGGCGGCCCCATCCACCCACAGGCTGCCGCTGCAGGTGGCTGTGATTGGATTCCCGGCGCACTTGCCTGGATCGAGCTGGCCCACGCTGCCGAGGGCCATGCCCAGGGTGCTGCCCTGGATGAACATGTCAGCCCAGGTGAGGCCCACCATCCAGCTCCAGGCCTCGTCGTTGGAGCGGCGGTCGAGGTCCGACCAGCCGAACCCCGCGCTGATCGATGGCACCCAACCGGCCTCCATCGGCTGCCAGTAGCCGCTGAGCGCCACGTTGTTGCTGGAGCTGGTGGGGAAGACCTCGAAAGGGTCCCAGTCGGAATAGGTGTAGGTGATGGCTCCACCCCAGGTCTCGGCGATGTAGCCGCCCTGGGCGGTCACGATGAAGTCGCGGCCACTGCCGACCGTGGAGTTCGAGGCTGCCGCCAGGTCGGACACGTAGGCCACGGTGAAGGCCCAGCCGTCCTTCTGCCACTGGAGCCCGGCACCGGCTCCCTGGTTCTTGTTGAACGTGGCCTGGGCGCCCACATAGTTGAACAGGTCGAGGCCCATGTCCACCGGGTAGGCCGTGGGCCAGAGCACGATGTCGTCCTGCGCCACCACGGCGCCAACGGTGGCGGTGAAGGCGTCGCCCAGCGGGAACTGATAGAAGAGCCGGTCGATCGTCACGGAGTCGGCCGAGCCCTCCTCCCCGTAGCTGATCCCGAGGGCGGTGTTGCCGTTGCCGAACACCGAGTTGGCGAAGTTGCCGGCCCGCAGGGTGGTGCGCAGCAGATCCTTGCCCGTGAAGCTCGTGTCCAGGGCGAGCTGCACGTCGTAGTTGGCGGTGACGTTGTCACCGAAACCGGTGTTGCCGGCCCCGCCCAGAACCATCGTGGCCTGGCCGCTGAGCTTGGTGGTGGTGGAGAACTGGCTGGCCTCCAGCTCGCCCACCTTGGCCTCGAGGCCATCCACACGGCCCTTGAGCACGGCGAGTTCCTTCTCGAACTCGGCCATCAGGCGCTTGAGCTCGTCGGTCACCTCGGTGACGCGGTCGAGGCAGGCGTTGAGCAGGGCCGCCGCTTCAAAGCGGATCATGGCCTTCTGGCCGCGGTAGGTGCCGTCGGGATAGCCGGCCACGCAGCCGTAGCGCTCGATCAGGTTGGAGAGCGCCTGGTAGGCCCAGTCGGTCGGCTGCACGTCCGAGAACTGGGAGATGCTGGTGACCTGCTCCTGGGAGGCGTAGCGGTTCACGCCGTCCAGGTCCAGCTCGGCGCTGCGGGCCGGCGGTAGGGGCAGGGCGATCCCCAGGCTCATCGCCACGGCGGAGAGGACGGGCTTGACGCGCGGCATGGGCGTGAGAGGCCTCCCCACGTGGTCGCGGGCAGAGCAGGCTGCTGCCGTTCCACGACGGGGCACGGCGGTAGGGAGTAGCACCAGAGGATCGGCGGACCGTGCCGATGCTGGTTCGCCTTCCTGGTCGGTGCCCGACGGCGCTCACCGCGGCGCGTGCCATGGATCACCTCTGGCTGTGACGGGATCGTCCCGCTGCGATGGTGAGCTCCGCCGCGCCATCATCCGGCCAGGATTGCGCAGTGCATGGCCCTCTCCAGCCCGGCTCCGGCCCCCAGCCAGTCCCCCCGGCCTTGCGAGCAGGGCTGGCGGCGGCATTGGCTCCACCAGTGGTACGCCGTGGCCTACCTCGACGATCTGGACCGGGCCCGTCCCACGGCCTTCACGCTGCTGGAGCAGGACCTGGTGCTCTGGTGGGACGGGGCGCACTCCGCCTGGTGCGCCTTCGCCGACGTCTGCCCCCACCGGCTCGTGCCCCTCAGCGAGGGGCGCCTCAACGACCGCGGCCAGCTGGAGTGTCCCTACCACGGCTGGAGCTTCGACGGCACCGGCACCTGCACCGCCATCCCCCAGGCCGATCCGGACCAGGCCGCCTTCGCCTGCGCCAGTGGCCGCTCCGCCTGCCGGGTCTATCCCACCGCCACAGCGCAGGGACTGCTGTTCGTCTTCGCCGGTGACCCCGAGCGGGCGGCGGGCTGTCCCCTGCCGATCGTCCCGACCCTGGAGGAGCCCGGCTGGCTGGTGCAGGACACCTTCCGCGACCTGCCGATGGATGCGCTCACCCTGCTGGAGAACGTGCTCGATGTGAGCCATGTGCCGTTCACCCACCACCGCACGGTGGGGCGCCGCGAGAACGCCGCTCCGGTGGAAGCCGAGATCACCAGCTCGGGCCCGGAGGGCTTCACGGCCCGCTGGCAGGAGGGGCCCCGCAGGGGGAAGCTCGGCAGCCAGTTCACGACCTATGCGGCGCCGTCCCTGATGTGGCACGACCTGACCGCCCAGGGATTTGCGCGCATCCTCACGGTCGTCTACGCGACGCCCATCCGCCCCGGGGAATGCCGCCTGTTCGCCCGTTTCCCCTTCCAGTTCCGTTCCGCGATCCCGCGGCTGCTGCTCCCCCTGCGTCCGCGCTGGTTGCAGCACCTCGGCAACCACATCGTGCTGGAGGACGACCAGGTGTTCCTGCACTGGCAGGAACGGGCCCTGGAGCGCTCGGGCGGTCGCCCCGCCTTCAGCCGCGCCTGCTACCTCCCCACCACCTCCGACATCTACGTTCGCGCTCTGCACGACTGGGTGGACCGCCATGGTGGGGAGCCCTTCCCGGGTCGGCCCCTGCCGCCGCGGCAGGGGCCTGACCAGCTGATGGAGCGTGATCACGCCCACACCCGCCACTGCCGTGCCTGCTCCGGCGCCCAGCGGCGGCTGCGCCAGGCGCGGCCGTGGGTGGAGGCTGCCCTGGGGCTGAGCCTGGTGGCGCTGGCGCTTGGGTCAGCGTGGGGCTGGCCCCTGAGGATCGGCCTGGCCGCGCTGGCGGCCGTGCTTTGGGCCGTTCGGGGACGGATGGGGCGCTGGGAACAGCAGCTCAGCCGTGGGGATGGCCTGCCGCCTCGGAATGCTCCCTCCGGCGATCCCCGTCGCTCCCATGGCTCCCCGCCAGCTCCTGCTGGTGCGCCGTCCACGCCCGCGCCAGATCCACCCGGGTGATGCGGAAGCCCAGCCGCCGGGCCGCCAGCACCAGTTCATGGCGGCTGCGGCAGTGACCGAGGGCCCGCCGCAGCGCCGGATCGGCCTCAGCCGACTCCACCAGTCGTTCCAGTTCGCTCCAGCTCATCCCAGCTCATCCCACTGACGTGCTGTCGTTTCACCATGCCCATGGGGGGGAGCGGCGGCAAGGTTCCGTGCGCTACCCCGGGGCCATGGATCAGGTCTGCTGATCGTCAGCCTGGGAACCTTGGCAAGGGCGGTCGGCCCACCTAGCAGAAAGGTGTGGGGAGGGCCGGATGGAGCGTCGATTCGAGGGAATGGGGGAGGACCGGCCGATCACTCCCCATGCGGCGCCGATCCTGGATGGCGACGGACACCTCACCTATGTGGGGGACGACGGTCGGCGCTATGTGGTGGGTCTGCCACCGGAAGCCGATGAGGAGAGTGTCGAGCGGGTGATGGCCACCCTGCGCCGGGGCGGCAGTCTGTTCCAGCAGATCGAGCAGCTCTGTCACCGCTGGATCGGCGAGGTCAGCGGGCCCGACCTCGAAGCCCGGGCGGCCCTGGTGCTGCTGCTCACCACCCTGGAGACCGCCCTCGAGGACCGCTATCCCGAGCAGGACCCCGACCCCTGAACCCATGGCCGCCAGCGGCGCTCCGGGGAGCGGGACTCAGGGGAGACGCTCCAGGGCCGCCAGGATCGTCTCCGCGCTGACGTCGCTGCGGATCTCCACGCTGCCGATGGCGGTGGGCAGGACGAAGCGCACCTGGCCATCGCGCACCTTCTTGTCACCCTGCAGGCAGGCCAGCACCGCGGCGCCGTCCAGATCGGGCCAGCGCTGGGGCAACCCTGCCGCCACCACCAGAGCCCGTTGCCGTGCCTGGTCTGCGGGGGTCCACAGACCCATGGCCAGGGCGATTTCCCCAGCGGCCACCATGCCGATCGCCACGGCTTCGCCGTGCAGAAAGGTGCCGTAGCCGCAGAGGGTCTCGACCACGTGGCCGAGGGTGTGGCCGTAGTTGAGGATCGCCCGCAGGCCGCCCTCGCGTTCATCGGCCGCCACCACCCGGGCCTTGGCGGCGGCGGAGCGCTCCAGCAGGGTCTGGAGCAGTGCCGGCCCCACCGCCTCGATCGTGGACAGGTCGCCCGCCGCCTCCAGGGCTGAGAACAGCTCGGGATCGCCGATCACGCCGTACTTGATCACCTCGGCCATGCCGGCCCGGAACTCCCGCTGCGGCAGCGTCGCCAGGGTGGCTGGATCGATCAGCACCAGCCGTGGCTGATGGAAGGCCCCGATCAGGTTCTTGCCGCCGGGGTGGTTCACGCCGGTCTTGCCGCCGATCGCCGCATCCACCATTGCCAGCAGGGTGGTGGGCACCTGCACCACGGCGATCCCCCGCAGCCAGGTGGCGGCGGCGAAGCCCGCCATGTCCCCCACCACGCCGCCGCCGAGGGCCACGATCAGGGAGCCCCGCTCCAGCCGCTGCCGGAAGGCCGCCTCGTGGATCAGCGCCACGGTGGCGGGTGTTTTCTGGTCTTCGCCGGCCTCGATCACCAGCTGCTCGGCCGCCAGCCCGGCTGTGCGCAGGCTGGCCAGCACGACGTCTCCGTAGTGGGTGTCCACGTCCGGGTTGGTCACCACCAGCACCTTGGTACCGGCCTTGAAGCCCAGCTCCCGCACCTGCTCGCCCAGCCGGGCCAGCACCCCCTCGCCGATCACCACCGGGTAGGGGTTGGCGCTCAGCTCCACCTGGATGGTGCGTGGGCTGCACGCGCTGCCTGCAGCGGTGGTGGCGGCGGACATGGGGCCTGGGGAGCAATGGGCTGAGGCTAGGGTCTGGCTTCGGCCCGGGTTCCAGCCATGCAATCGCCACTCCGCTCCGCCAACGCTCCGGAGGGGCCGGGAGCCGGTCTCAGCCTGATCCTGGCGGTGGTGCTGGGCCTGGTGATCCTGCTGAGTCAGACGCTGTTCATCGTGCCGGCCGGCAGCGTGGCGGTGATCACCACCCTGGGGCGGGTCACGGGGGTGCCCCGCACGCCGGGCGCCAATTTCAAGGCCCCCCTGGTCCAGGCCACCTCCCTGTTCGACGTGCGCACCCAGGTGCGCCCCGAGCAGTTCTCCACCCTCACCAAGGATCTGCAGGTGATCCAGGCCACGGCCACGGTGAAGTACGCCGTGAAGCCCGGCGAGGCCGGCCGCATCTTCGAGACGATCGCCACCGACGATCAGCAGATCTATCCCCGGGTGATCCAGCCCTCCCTGCTGAAGGCGCTCAAGTCGGTGTTCTCCCAGTACGAGCTGGTGACCATCGCCACCGAGTGGAACTCCATCTCGGAACTGGTGCAGGAGAAGGTGGCCGAGGAACTGCGCAAGTTCGACTACGTGACCGTGCAGAGCCTCGATCTCACCGGTCTGCAGATCGCCGAGGAATACCGGGCCGCGATCGAACAGAAGCAGATCGCCGAGCAGCAGCTGCTGCGGGCCCAGACCGAGGTGCTGATCGCCGAGCAGGAGGCCAGGCGCTACCAGACCCTCAATTCCAGCCTCGACGACCAGGTGCTCTACAAGCTCTTCCTCGACAAGTGGGACGGCCAGACGTCGGTGGTGCCGGCTCTGCCCGGTACGGCGGGATCGGGCACGCCGGCGGTGATCGTGAACGGGCGGCGCTGACGCGCAGGCCAACAGGGAGGCTCAACCAGCCGCCAGCGGGCTGGATCAGCACCCTGCTGGATCAGCACCGGGATGCCCTCGGGGCGACGTTCGGTATGGACGGCAGGACGGTGTTGATGCCTGGCCTGTGCCCCCATCCTGGGAGGGTGATCGTGGAGCGGGTGGTGGCGATGACGAATCTTCTGGCCCACCCGATGGCCCACCTGATCGGACGCCCGCTTTGGATCCTGGGCGTGGGTCTGCTGTTCGCCCTGGCCGCGGGAGCCCTGTCCCGCAGTCGCCTCGCGCTGCTCACGAATGCCATGGCCTGGCTGCTCTTCGCCATCTGGGAAGCCCTGGTGCTGGCCATCACACCCGAGGCGAACATCCGGGTGGATCTGCTGCTGATCGGGCCGCTGCGCGCCGGCCTGGGGCTCTGGGCACTGTTGGCCGTGCTCCTGCCGCTGAGGCGCTTGAGGCGCTGAGCCGCCCCCGTTCCATGGGCCACGCGGCCACCCTTCACAGGCCGGGCCCTTGCACCACGGCTGCTGCCTTGATTGCCGATCATGGGGCCCCGAAGGGGCCACAGATGGTTGCCGAGCTCGCCGCGACGGGACCCAGCGGCCAGGGATCCGTCGTCTTCAGCATCGATTCGCCAGGTGGGCGACGGGGGCCAGACCGACACGGACACGGACACAGATACCGACAGATCGGCTCCGGCGTTTGGCTCGGCGGGCCCCCCAGGTGCTCAGCGCCGACACCACCACCGTTCTGGCGGGAGGCTTCCTGCTCGCTGCGGGCAGTCGGTGTCGCGTCAGTTCGCTGCTTCTCGCTGCCCTGGAGCCTCCTCAGGTTCGGCCCCGGCCGGCGCCGCGTTCTCCTGCGGCTCCTGCAGGTCGAACAGGAGCGTGCCTGAGAGCGCCTTCAGCAGGCGATTGGTGGTGGCCGACGCCGCCCGGATCTGTCCCAGGGTTTCCACGAGCACCGGGGAGGTGGTTTTCATCACGTCGGTGGCTTGCACGGAGGCCGTCCCGACCTCCCTGCCGGTCTGCTGGTAGAGCCTGAGCGTGTCCCGTGTTGCGGCGGCGGTGGCGCCAGACTCCCGCTCCAGGGTGCCTGCCAGGCGACGCACATCCTTCAGGGTGCCATCGACCTGGCCGGCCACCGAGGGCAGATCCTTCTCCACCACCGCCACAATCGCCTGCAAGGTGCGATCGATCTGCAGCCGTGTCTCCGCCAGATCGCTCAGCAGTTCCGCAGGGCTCTTCGAGGGCTGAAAGCCGATGGCCAGCTCAGGGGGCGGCAGCGCAGATTGGGGCGGGGTGATGTCTGGGGTGAGCGCCACCACGGTGTCGCCGATCAACCCCTCCTGAACGGCTGTGGCAGAGCTTTTCGGGCCCACGAGGCGGCGGTGGCGGGAGAGGATCCGCAGGGTCACATCCACCCGACCATCGCTGGCCAGCTCCACGGATTCCACCTTGCCGATGCGGTACCCGGAGAGGGTCACATTCACCCCCGGCCAGATGCCCGTGGCGTTGGCGGCGCGGAACGTCACCACGGCGCTGTCCCGCCAGCGCAACCGCTCCTGCAGCAGGTTGACGCCCACCCAGCCGCTCAGCAGCAGCGAACCCGCCAGGAACAGCATCCCCAGCCGGCTGACCCCTGGACCGCCGTTGCCCCCTGGCGTGCCGCCTGCCATGTCACCGGACCTCATGCGTAGGTGCCATGCAGGGGGACCAGGAGGGTGAGCCAGATCACCTCCAGCCCCATCACGACCAGAAGGGATTGGGGCAGGGCATCGGCCAGCAGGCGCGCCAGCTCCCCTTCGGTGCCCTTCACCTGAGCTGCCTTGCGCAGGCACACCCACTGGGCGGCCGCGGTGAACACCGCCGTCCGCAGAAAGCACCGCAGCAGGTCCGAGACGGGCATCAGGTGGGTCAGTTCCTGCAGTTCGCTGGAGAAGCCGAGGCCGGCGCGGGGGGAGGCCAGCAGCCCGCCCAGCAGCAGGCCCATCTCAAACCAGGGCACCAGTAGCAGCGCGCTGCAGGCGGCCCCAGCCACCTCTGCCCCCTGGCACCTCCAGGAGTCCGAGGCTTGGGTTGGCCTTGGTGTGGGATTCAGATGGCGCCGCACCGCCACCGCAAGACGCAGGGGCGCGCAGCGACAGATCCAGATCAGGCTCACCCCCAGGGGCGTGACCACCTGCAGTGATCCCAGCACGAGCACCTCGAGGCTCTCGTTGCTGCTCTCCCCCACGGTGCCGGTGAGCAGCCCCACCATGGCCACGCCGATCGCCGCACCCACCAGCAGGGCCAGCGGGGCGGTTTCGGCAAGTTCCTGAAGAATCCGGCGCAGCATCCGTTGCCGATCGCTGGGCAGCGGCGCCCACCCTATGGGTCAGGGTCCCAGGCAGCCGCTTGCCGCCGCCGCCAAGCAGGAGATCAGTTCAGAAGTCGGCCGGGCCAGGCTGGCTTGCGGCTGGTTCGAGGGGTACGTTCAAAAAGCACCCTTTCCTGTTCCATCAGAACCTGTGCCTCTCTCCAGCGTCACAACGAAAGCCATCACGAAGAAAGCCGTCACGAAGAATGCCGTCACAGCGAAAGCCCTTCACCAGCGCACTGCGTCACTGATCGGCCCTGGCCTTCTTCTGCTCATCGCGGCGGCGCCGTTCCAGCAGGCGGCCCAGGCTGAAGTGCTCGTGCGGGCGCAGGGACGTTGCAAGCTCACGAGTGACGGCTATGTGGCCTTCGACGGTCATTGCACCTTCAAGCACAAGGCCGCCGGCGGCCAGGACGCCTATGTGGTGAAGCTGGACGACGGCAACGACTTCATCTTCTCCGGCCCCAATCCCCAGGCCCTGCAGCTGCAGACCTACAGCGGCATCAAGAATGTGCGCCACAACGAGAAGCCTGACCACGATGTGTTCCTCTGGAACGACGGCGGAAAGCGGCGTCTCGCGGTGAAGCTCGATCAGGTGCAGAACCCGGATGCCACGTTTGACGACTCCTCCAGCAAGGCCACTGGTGGTGCCCTGCTGGGGGCTGGCTTGGGGGCCCTGATCGGCGGTCTGATCGCCGGCAACAGCCAGAGCAGCGCCCAGAGCACCCCCCAGGAAACCGCCCGGGTCGGTGCTCCGGTGAGCTCGCTGCAGTCGCTGGTGGGCGTGAAGGGTGCCAGCGCCGAGCGAGAGCTCACCGCCAAGGGCTACACCTACCGGGGTGGCGACCAGATCGGTGACAGCGCCTTCAGCTACTGGGAGCAGCCCCGCACCGACAACTGCGTGGCCGTGCGCACCAGCGACGGTCGCTATCAGGCGATCACCTACATCGAGCCCACCAGGTGCCGGTGATGGCAGCCGCCCTCTAGGTTCTCCGCAGTGCGGCCGATCCCATGAACCCGACCCTCAAAGGCGTGACCTACGTGAGCGTGTGGGTGCTGCTCTGGGGAACGGCCGCCTCGATCGCCGATTTCGTGCTGCTGGAGCGGGGGGCCTATGAGGCCGGCACCGGCGGCCAGGCGATCACCTTCGTGTCCTACGGGATCGCCGCGGTGGTGCTGGGGGTACGGCTCTCGGGGCGCTTCCTGAGCCCCGCCACGCAGCAGGCCGAGGGCCAGGCCCTGGAGCAGGAGGAGAAGGGTTAGCCCTTCCCCGCTGATCCCAGCACCGCGAGCAGCGCCTCCCCGTAGCGCTCCAGCTTGGCGGCGCCGATGCCGCTCACGCCGGCCAGCTCCTCCAGATCAGCGGGGCGCCGGGCTGCCAGTTCCAGCAGGGTGCGGTCGTGGAACACCACATAGGGCGGTACCCCCTGCTCGCGCGCCTGGTCCCGCCGCCAGGTCCTGAGGGCGGCCACCAGGGCGTCGTCGAGCTCGCCCAGCTCGCCCCCGCTGCTGGCCGGGCTCCAGCCCGCACCCGCTCCACTGGCACCCCCGCCGGCGCGGCTGCGGCGCCGCTCCTTCTGGGGCGGCGGCAGCGGCAGCTCCAGGCGGGTTTCCCCCCGCAGCAACGGTTTCACCAGGGCCTCGGCGCCGAAGCGCAGGCCGCCATGGCCTTCGGGCACGGGCTGCAGATAGCCGGCGCTGGTGAGCTGGCGCAGCAGCGTGCGCCACTGGCTGCGGTCGAGCTCCCCGCCGATGCCGTACACGCTCAGGCCGTCGTGGCCGAGGCTGCGGATGCGTTCGGTGTTGCCCCCCAGCAGCACGTCCACCACGTGGGCCGCTCCGAAGCGCTGGCCGGTGCGATACACCGCAGAGAGGGCCTTGCGAGCGGGCTCGGTCACATCCACCCGGGCCTGGGGTTCCAGGCAGCCATCGCAGTTGCCGCAGGGCTCGGCGAGGTCCTCGCCGAAGTGGCGCAGCAGCACCTGGCGGCGGCAACCCGCTGCTTCGGTGAAGCCGATCAGGGCCTCGAGCTTGCCGTGTTCGATCCGCTTCTGGGCTTCAGGGGCCTCGGAGTCGTCGATGAAGCGGCGCAGTTGCGGAATGTCGCCCGGGCCATGCACCATCCAGGCCACGGCCGGCAGGCCGTCACGGCCCGCCCGGCCCGTTTCCTGGTAGTAGGCCTCCAGGCTCTTGGGCAGGTCCACGTGGGCCACGAAGCGCACGTCGGGCTTGTCGATGCCCATGCCGAAGGCGATCGTGGCCACCACCACCACGCCGCTGCCGTTGCGGAACCGCTGCAGCGTGGCGCTGCGCTGCTCCGCCTCCATGCCGGCGTGGTAGCCGAGGGCGTCGAAGCCCGCCGCCCGCAGGTCCGCCGCGAAGCGGTCCACCCGCGCCCGCGACCGGGCGTACACGATCCCCGCCTCGCCACGGTGCTGCTCCAGGAAGTGGAGCAGCTGGTCCCTGGCTTCCTCCTTGGCCCGCAGCAGGTAGCGGATGTTGGGGCGATCGAAGCTGGCCAGGAACACCCGGCCATCAGCAAGCTCCAGCCGCTGCACGATCTCCTCCCGGGTGCGGGGATCGGCCGTGGCGGTGAGGGCCAGCCGGGGGACCGCGGGGAACCGCTCGGCCAGCACCGCCAGCTGGATGTATTCCGGCCGGAAGTCGTGGCCCCACTGCGAGACGCAGTGCGCCTCATCGATGGCGAACAGGGCCAGGGGATGCTCCCCCAGGCGCTCCAGCAGATCGCCGCCCAGCAGCCGCTCGGGGGAGACATAGAGCAGATCGAGCTCGCCGGAGCCGATCGCACCCCAGATGCCGCTGGCCTGCTCCGCCGAGAGGGCGGAATGGAGGGCGGCGGCCCTGACGCCGGCCTGCAGCAGCCCCTCCACCTGATCCTCCATCAGGGCGATCAGCGGCGAGACCACCACCGCCAGACCGGGCCGGCACAGGGCTGGAATCTGATAGCAGAGGGATTTGCCGCCGCCGGTGGGCATCAGCACGAGGCCGGAGCCACCGCCGATCACGTGGCGCACGATCGCCTCCTGGGGCCCCCGGAAGCTGCGGTAACCGAATACCCGCCGCAGCACCTGCCGCGGATCCCGGGCCTCCGGGGCTGGCGGCTGGGCCGGACTCACCACGGCGGTCACGCTGCGGGCTGCTGCAAAAGGATCTCCCACAATGGCCCGATCCCGGTGGCCGCGATGTCCTCCTCTACCCCCCGTACTGCCGCCGCCTGGGGGTTCCTCGCCCCGGCCCTGCTGCTGATCGGCCTGTCGGTGCTGATCCCGGCGGCGATGGCGCTGCTGATGAGCTTCACCCAGGCCGGCCTGGACGTGAGCGAGCCGCTGCGCTTCGTGGGGCTGGCCAACGTGCGGCGCCTGCTGGCCGACCCGATGTTCTTCCGGGTCACCGGCACCACCTTTCTCTATCTGGTGGGTGTCGTGCCCCCGGTGGTGCTCGGTGCCCTGGCCCTGGCGGTGCTCGTCAACCGCCAGCTGCCGGGCATCCATTGGTTTCGGGCCGCCTATTACACACCGGTGCTGGTGTCGATCGTGGTGGCGGCCATCGCCTTCCGCTGGCTCTACGCGGAGAACGGGCTGATCAACGGCTGGCTGGGGGCCCTGCTGGGCGAGCGGTTCAGCCCGATCGGCTTCCTCACCTCGCCGCTGCTGGCCCTGCCCGCGGTGATGCTCGTCACCCTGTGGAAAGGCCTCGGCTACTACATGGTGATCTTCCTGGCGGGCCTGCAGGGGATCTCCGCCGACCTCTACGAGGCGGCCGCGCTCGATGGCAGCGAGGGCTGGCGCAAGCACCTCGACATCACCCTGCCGCTGCTGCGGCCCTACCTCACGCTGGTGGCGGTGATCTCGGCGATTGCGGCCACCAAGGTGTTCGAGGAGGTGTACCTGATGACCCAGGGGGGGCCTGCCGACTCCACCCGCACTTTGGTGTACTACGTGTACGATCAGGCCTTCGCCGAACTGGAGATCAGCTACGCCTGCACGGTGGGCCTGGCCCTCTTCCTGATCGTGCTGCTGCTGAGCCTGGTGCGCCTGGCCTTTGCGGGCGAGAAGGGGCTGACCTGAAGCCGCCGCGGGAACCTCGGCCGGATGGGTGGACCCGGCCCCAGGGGCTGCCTAGCCTGTTGCCAGCCCGGCCTTCCCACCCATGGCCCCCTCCGGCGGCAGACCGAGCGCCCCCCAGAACGACCGCCGCGTGCTCGGGCTGTTCAGCCTGGCGCTCGGCCTGGTGCTCTTCCTGCTGATCGTGGTGCGGGGCCAGCAGGCGGCCAAGGAGGGCAATCCGGAGCTGCGCAATGACAGCTACTGGGTGCTGGTCTCCCCCGCCGTCTTCTCCATCGTCGGGGTCATGCTGCTGCGGACGCCGCGGCGCTCCGCGGGGCGGAAGTCTCCCCTGCGCTACGGCGGCCGCGCTGGAGGACAGGGAGCGGTGGACCAGGCGCGGCAGGGTATCCAGCGTGCCACCAGCAAGGAACAGGGGGCCCGGGAGCTGGTCATGGCGGCCGACCGGGACGCGGAGCGCCAGCTCACCCGAGCCCGCGCCGAAGCCACCGCCGCCCGGGCCGCGGCCGAGGCCAGCCAGCGTGAGCTGGAGCAGGCCATGGCCCAGGCCGCGCAGAGCCTGGCGGCCCTGGAGGACCAGCTTCGTCAGTCGGAGCAACAGCGGCGTGAGGCGGAGGCCACCCTCCAGCGCGTGCTCGCCGGCCCGGCCACCGGCCCCGATGACGTCCCCGCGACGGCCCCCGATGCTGTCCTGGTGGCGGCCCAGGCGTCCCAGCGTCGGGCGGAGGAGCTGCTCGGCACCTACGGCGCCCAGCTGCAGGAGGTCCGCACCCTGCTCGAAGCCCTGCGCAGTGGCCAGCAGGGGGAGCTGGTGGAGCTTCGCCGTCAGGCCAAGGCGGCCCTGGAGGCGGCCCAGGCGGCCAGCCGGGATGCCGAAGCCCTGGCGGAGCACCAGGGAAGCCAGCTGGCCCAGGCCCGTGAGATCCTTGAGCGCTGCACCGCCCTCGAGGGCGGCGAACTGGCGGAGCTGCGGCGCCAGGCCGCCGATGTCCTGGCGGTGGCCTCCAGCGCTTCGACGCGCCTGGCCACCGTGGAACAGGAGATCCAGCAGGCCCAGCAGGCCCGGATGGCTGTGGAACAGGACATCGCCCAGGCGTTGCGGGGGGCTGCCCAGACCCGCGGCGAGGTGCTGGCCCGGACCGAGGCCAGTGAGCGGCGGCTGGAGGCGATCGAGTCGGGCGTGATCGAGCAGCTGCATCGGGCCCGGCAGGAAGCGGACAGCGCCCTCGAGGCCACCCAGGAGGCCCGCCAGCTGGTCGACCGTCTGGAGCAGGTCGTCTTCGCCCAGCCGCTGCAGCCCTCGGCGGCAGCGGAGGGCCTGATGCCTCCAGGAGGGGGCGCCCAGACCCTCGAGGCCAGCGCCTACCGCGAGGCCTGCGAGGAGCTGGGGGTGCTGCCCGGCAGCAGCTGGCAGCAGGTGCGCGCCACCTGGCGCCGTAACCTGATGCGCTGGCATCCGGATCAGGGTGGAGATCCCGGCCTCTGGCCCCGCCGCCAGACGGCCTACCAGCTGCTCGAAGCCTGGTACGCGTTCAACGCCTCCACCTGACGCCCTGGCCCGAGGGCCGTACCCGTCCGCCGCCTGCCCCCCAGCCCGTTCCCGTCGCAATGGCCGTGTCCCTGGCCGACTCTGCCGCTGCCCTGCCCTCCCGGATCGGCGTGGTGGGTGGGGGTCAGCTCGCCTGGATGCTGGCAGGGGCGGCCCGCGAGCTCAACATCGCCGTCAATGTCCAGACCCCCTCGACCGATGACCCTGCGGCCCGGCTGGCGGCCCGGCTGATCCAGGCCGATCTGCGGGACGTGGAGGCCACCCGCCGGCTTGCCGTCGGCTGCGCCGCGATCACCTTCGAGAACGAGTGGGTGGACCTGGTCGCCCTGGAGGCCCTGCAGCTGGAGGGGATCCGGTTCCTGCCCAGCCTCCAGGCGCTCGAACCCCTGGTCAACAAGCGCCGCCAGCGGGAGCTGCTCGAGCGTCTCCACGTGCCGGCCCCCCCCTGGCTGCCCCTCGAGGCCCTGATCCCTGCTTCGGCCCCTTCGCCCGATTCCGCGGCGGACCCGGTGGTGTCCACCCCGCCAGCTCCAGCCGCACCCCAGCTGCCCGAGGGGTGGAGCTTCCCGGTGATGGCCAAGGCCGCCACCGGCGGGTATGACGGCAAGGCCACCCTGCTGCTGCGCGAGGCCATCGACCTCGAGGCCCTGGTGGAGAGTGTCGATCCGGCCGACTGGATCGTCGAGGCCTTCGTGGCCTTCAGCTGCGAGTTGTCCCAGCTGGTCTGCCGGGATCAGCAGGGCAATGTCCGCTGCTATCCCCTGGTCGAGACCCACCAGCACCGCCGGGTGTGTGAGTGGGTGCTGGCCCCGGCGGCGGTTCCCCACGCCGTGGAGGCCTTCGCCCGCAACGTCGCGACCTCGCTGCTCACGGCGATCGACTACGTGGGGGTGCTCTCGATCGAGTTCTTCTACGGGCCTGCCGGCCTGCAGGTGAATGAGATCGCACCCCGCACCCACAATTCCGGCCATGTCACGATCGAGGCCGCCCGCACCAGCCAGTTCGCCCAGCAGGCCAGGATCGCGGCGGGGCTGCCGATGGGGCCGGTGGATCTGAAGGTGCCGGGAGCGCTGATGGTCAATCTGCTCGGCTACGAGAGCTCGACGGACAGCTACGACCCGCAGCGCCGGGCCCTGGCCGAGCTTCCCGCTGCCAGCGTCCACTGGTACGGCAAGACGACGGCCACGCCCGGACGCAAGCTGGGCCATGTGACCCTGCTGCTGCAGGGGGGCACGGCCGAGGAGCGCCGCCGCGAGGCCATGCAGCGGCTCGCCCAGGTGCGCCGGACCTGGCCGCTGCCGCCGGCCTGAGACCGCCACCACCGGGCGGCTGTGACGGTTGAGCCACGCCAAGCGCGATCAGGCTTAGAGTGATCCCGGACTGCCGTGTTGGTGACTGCCTTCTACAGTTTTCTGATCTGACTCCTCTTTCGACATGGGGGGTCTGCAGCGGAAGTGACGTAGACCGGCCTTGCAGCCGGAAACGGAGCCCCGTCCTTGATCCCCCTTCTGGTTCCACCAGGTCGAACACTGGGGCAAAACGGCACGGCGGTCCAACCTTTTGAGCCCAGCGCAACCCAGCCCAGCCGATCGGAGCTGGGCTGCGCTGCCGCCATGGGCATCATCCCCGTCGGGGGGGCATTCTGGGGGCAGCGCTTCCGGCCCAGGACCGTTGCCGCATGGACAGCTTCCAACAGGCCTTCACGTCCCTGCTGGCCCTGGCACCCGGACCGGTCTTCCCGAAGGCCCGCCAGCTCTACCTGCGGAAATACCCCCTCGAGGGCAAGCCGGCCGACCTCGACGCCTCCCCCGAGGCGGCGCGCTTCCGCACCTTCCTGCTTCAGGAGGAGATTCAGGAGGCCAGTGATGGTCTCTACCGGGTGCGGGCCCTCGGCTTCGCCGTCGTCCACTGGCAGGCGCCCCAGACCAACCCGGCCGATTACCGCACCTATCTGCGCCAGCGCTGGCAACTCGAACCCGACGACCTCACCCTGGCGGAGGAGGCGTGGTTCCGCTCCGGAGGCGCCTACGCCCGCTTCACGGCCATGGCGGTCTACGAGCGCCACGGTGGCAGCGAGCTGCGGGTGAGCCTGGGTTCCACTCAGTTCTCCAGCAGCTGATCCACCAGCTCCTGGAGCCGTTCGCGTGACCAATCCGTCACCACGAACACCTCCTGGGCACTGGTGCCCCGGCGGGCCACCAGCTTGTGGCCACCGGTGATCGGCGTCGAGACCCGAAGCCGCAGGGCCGGACTGTGCCCCCGCACCCGGCTGATCACGGCGGGGGTGATGGTGCCGATCCCGGGAACCTGAGCCAGTCGCTTGAGCAGAGGGATCAGGCCCTCCACGTAGGTGCTGTGGGTGATCACCACCCGTCCCATCAGGCGGGCTCCAGCGGCGCCATCGTGAGTCCCTCGCCACCCAGCTGCTGGTGGTAGAGCTCCGCCTGCTCCTGGGGGCCGCACCAGACCACCGCTGCGCCCTCCCCATCGATCCGATGGGCCAGCTCCCAGGCCCGATCCGGCTGCATGCCCGGGATGTAGCGCACCAGGCAGTCCACCACATGCTGGAAGGTGTTCACGTCATCGTCCAGCACCACCACCTTGAAGTGGGGGTACGGCTGGCGCTGCAGCTGGCGCTCGCGGACGGCGGTGGGGGACGAACTGACCACGGTGGCGGGCTGTTCGGGATGCACGGAGCCTAGGTACAGTGCCGGCACGCTTCGTGAAACCGGCATGTTGATCACCCTGGGTTGGGCTTCCCTGGCCGCCCTGTTCAGCTTCTCGATCGCCATGGTGGTGTGGGGCCGTCATGGCGACGGCAGCATCAACTTCTGATCTCCTGCCCGTAGTCCTCGCCGGTGCCTGATCTGCCCTTCAGCAGCACCCAGCTCCTGGCTGGCGTCGCCTCTGTTCTGCTGCTGTTCGTCAGCGCCGGAGTCGTGTACCTCTCCGTCGTCGACTGGCGGGACCGGCGCCGCCGCCGTGCCGCTGAGGCGCCGGGTGGTGGATCGGGCAAGCCAGCCGCGCGCAAGCGCTCCGCCCGCCAGGCAGGCGCCCCCAGCCCTCCCGGCATCGGTGCCGGACTTTCCCCGTCTCGTCGCCGGTCCCCCCGTCCGTGACCCCCCTCAGGGCGTCCGCGCCCTCCCCTGAGTCCCTGGCTGCCTGGGCCTGGGAGGAGTCCGCCGGGCTGCTGGTCCACCCAGCGCTCCCCGTGACGGAGCAGCCGGACCCACCTGAGCTGGAGGACCTCTCCGCCCTGCCTGGCGACGCCCTGCTGGAGGCCCTGGCCCAGGCCCATCGGCAGGAGGGCCCATCCCCCGAGCGCGACCATGCGGCGGCTGTGACCCTGCGGTTGCGGCGGCTGGCCCTGGAGGTGCTGCGTCGTGCCTGGAGCGGCCCGGAGCGGGAGCTGATCCGCCAGCGGGCCGACGCCCTGCGCCGCGAGCTCGCCGGCGAGGTGGTGACCTATGTGGTCAACCGCAATCTCAACGTCTCCAACCACTGCGTCAAGCACTGCGCGTTCTGTGCTTTTCGGCGCGATGCCGGGGAGGCTGGGGCCTACTGGTTGGGCGTGGAGGAGCTGGAGCAACGGGCGGTCGAGGCCCAGCGGGCCGGAGCCACGGAGCTCTGCCTGCAGGGCGGTCTCAACCCGGCCGCCCGGATCGGGGGCAGCCAGCTGGCCTACGCGGCGGCCCTGCTGGAGCGGCTCCGCCGGGCCGCCCCCGGCATCCACCTGCATGCCTTCTCTCCCCAGGAACTGCTCTTCTTCGCCCAGCAGGATGGCCTGCCGCTGGACGCCGTGCTGGAGCGCCTGATCGCCGCCGGCCTGGGATCGGTGCCCGGAACGGCTGCCGAGGTGCTCAGCGAGCCCGTGCGGCGCGTGATCTGTCCGGAGAAGCTGTCGGCGCGGGAATGGGTGACGGTGATGCTGCAGGTCCAGCAGAGCGGCCTGGCCGCCACCAGCACGTTGATGGCCGGCCACATCGAGGCTCCGGCCGACCGGATGGCCCATCTCCTCACCCTGGTGGCCCTGCAGCGCAGGGCCCAGGCGCAGGGCCTGGCGGGTTTCACCGAATTCGTCCTGCTGCCCTTCGTCGGGGAGGCGGCGCCGGCCCCCCTGCGAGCCCGGGTCGGCAGGGATCAACCGGACCTCGCGGCGATGCTCCTGCTCACGGCCCAGGCGCGGCTGATCCTCGGCCCCTGGATCCCGAGGCACCAGCCCAGCTGGGTCAAGCTGACCCTGGCCGGCGCCCAGGAGGCCCTGCGCTGGGGCTGCAACGACCTGGGCGGCACGCTGATGGAAGAGCACATCACGACCATGGCCGGCGCCCGGGGGGGCACGGCCCAGTCCCCCGCCAGCCTGGGCCGGGCTGCCCGCCACCTCGACCGGCCGGCGCAGCAGCGCACCACGCTCTACGAGCCCGTGCCATGACCCGCCGCTTCTCCCTGCCTCGACTGCCGCTGCGGGTCACCGCCCTGACCACCGGCCTGCTGCTGATCGTGCCGGCGGTGGCCCTGCTGCGGCTCCCCCGCCCGCGGGCGGAGGGCCTGGCCAGGCTGCTGGCCCAGGCCGCTCTGCTCCAGAGTTTTCCCGCCGCGTCCCAGCGGCCGGTGCCGCAGCTGTGGCGGGAGCGCCTGGGTGAGGGGCCGTCCGAGCAGCTGTGGCGCCAGCAGCAGCGGGTGTGGTGGCAGTTCTGGGGACGCCATGGCGACGGTGGGGCCTACCTGGCGCTCCCCATGCCCCGTCCGATGCGGATGGGCACCATGGCGATGCCCCCCCACAGCCTCCGCGTCGATGACCTGGTGGTGGTGGCGGCCGATCCCCTCTCCCACCGGCTCCTCGCTGACCAGTTGAAGCAGCTGCCGCGGCAGCGGCGGGGCCTGGAGCAGCGCTGCCTGACCCGGCTGGAGCGGGAACAGGCCGCCTTCTGGAATCCCACGGCCTTCGGGGCGATGGGCGGCCCCGTGGCTCCCCTGCTGCAGAGCTTTCAGGAGGGCTGCGTCTCCCTGCGGCTGATCGGCGACAGCCTCGAGCTCGAGGGTGAGGCCGCTCCCACCACCGGCCTGCTCGCCCCGCCGCCACCCGCCGCCAGCGGCTCACTTCCCGGGCCGCTGGGCCGGGGCCTGCTGCTCGAACTGCAGGGCCGCTCGCTCGAACTTCTCCTCCAGGGACTGCTCAGTCGCCAGCTGATCCGCGATCCCCTGGCTTCCCGCTATGGCATCGGCCGCACTGAACTGGCCCTGCTGCGCCGCACCCCCTTTGTGCTGCGGCTGCGCCCGCTGGATTCGGGTCCGTTTCAGGCGGGCCTGGAACTCCAGCTGGCCCCGGGTGCGGACCGCCCGGACTGGGCCCGGTTGCTGAGCCGGCTGCGGCAGGCCCTGATCGAGCAGGGGTTCAACGAGGGCCCGGCCCCCGGGCAGGCGGCACCGCCACCCGGCAGCACCCAGGCGCTGCCCACCAGCACCTGGAGCCGCGAGGAGGCCGGCGTGGTGGGGGGGTGGCGCTGGACCAGCGTGCCCGGCCGTGACCCCGAGCTTCTGCTGTTTCTGGGCCCTGTGCCGCCCGTGCCGGACGCTGTCGGCTCCGCCGGGGCGCCCGCCAGGGCAACGTCGCTGC
This sequence comes from Aphanothece microscopica RSMan92, assembly GCF_046613545.2. Classification (NCBI taxonomy): domain Bacteria; kingdom Bacillati; phylum Cyanobacteriota; class Cyanophyceae; order Chroococcales; family Aphanothecaceae; genus Aphanothece; species Aphanothece microscopica. Next base: position 42,552 of record NZ_JBKKKY020000014.1, read on the forward strand.
TGCAGCTGAGGCTGCGGCCCCAGGCCTTGACAGCCCTGGGACTGCTTCCCGACGCCTTGCCCCGCCCGCTGCTTCAGGCCGACCAGCTGACGGTTCTGGCCGAGCGAAGCAGGGCGGGGGGGGCGATGATCAGCCGGCTGAAGGGGCGTCTGCAGCTGGGGACGGGCTCTCCCCCGCCGGCTCCGCCAGCGCCTCCGCCGCGTTGACGGGGTTCTGCTGCCGCTCCCGCTTGCGGCGTTCCGCCGCGACGGTTTCCTGCATCAGCTCCACGGCCTGGGCGAGCTTTTCCAGGTTGGACACATAGAGGGTGAGGTCCTTGTCGACCCGCTCGCGCAGCAGTCCCATCGCAGCGCCCAGGTCATGGGCATAGCCGCGCAGGGTGGCCGGATCCATGGCATCGGCGCCCTGGGCCTTCTCCAGCAGGCTGAGCAGCCCGACCGCCATCAGCCGGGAGTAGTGGAAGTCCGGCCGACGAATGCTGGACAGGGCCGAGGCCAGGGGTTCGGGGGCCCCTTCGCCCTCGCGCTCGATCCACTGCTTCACCTCCTCCAGCGGGTGGGAGCCCATCGCGGCCAGGGCGGTTTCGGCCTGGCCGCGCAACTCCCCGGCGTCGAAGCCGGAGGCGCCGCAGAGGGCGGCGAGCAGGGCCGGCTTGTGCTCGTCGGGACGGTAGCCCCGGGCGAAGCCATCGAAGACCTGAATCAGGCCGCAGGCGAAGAGGGGGTTGCTCTGGAAGCCGCGTTGTCGGCTGAGAAGGTGGAGTTCCACCAGCAGTTCATCCACCATCCGCCGGTAGAGGGGCGCGATGACATGGGGGAAGGCGCTGTGGAAGGCGCGTTTGCTGTCGGAGACGGTGAGGGCGGCGCTCACGCTGCTCGTTCCTGGGATCCCGCGACCCTAGCCGCCCGGGCTCAGTAGGATCGCCCCAGTTGCGCCACCAGCCCCATGATCCCGATCGTGATTGAGGAGTCGGGCCGGGGAGAACGGGCATTCGACATCTATTCCCGCCTGCTGCGGGAACGGATCGTCTTTCTTGGCGAGCCCGTCACGGCGGAGTCGGCGAACCGGATCGTGGCCCAGTTGCTGTTCCTCGAGGCCGAGGATCCGGAGAAGGACATCTTCCTCTACATCAACTCGCCGGGGGGCTCCGTGTACGACGGCCTCGGCATCTTCGACACCATGCAGCACATCAAGCCCGATGTGCAGACCGTCTGCCTGGGCCTGGCGGCGTCGATGGGGGCCTTTCTGCTCTGTGCCGGCACCCGCGGCAAGCGCAGCAGCCTCACCCATTCGCGGATCATGATTCACCAGCCGCTCGGCGGTGCCCGCGGCCAGGCCAGCGACATCCGCATCCAGGCCGATGAGATTCTCTACCTGAAGAAGAAGCTCAACAACGAACTCGCGGAGCGCACCGGCCAACCCCTGCCCCGGATTGAGGAGGACACCGATCGGGATTTCTTCATGTCCCCTGCCGAAGCCGTGGCCTATGGCCTGATCGACAAGGTGATCGAGAAGCGCCCGGTCCACGCGGTCTGAACCACCGCCCGCGCATCGCATCCACAGGCAGCACCTCGCGCACCCCGTCCATCCCACGAAGGCCCTGCCCGGATCACCGGACAGGGCCTGTTTTTGTGATGGGCTGAGGCGGTGTGAAGGCCCCAGTTGTGGGGACTGGGGACATCCCCTGGGGCGTCAGGCCGTTGGACTTCAGACTGTTGGGCTTCAGACCGTGGGGAAGGCGGCTTCCGTGAGCAACGGGGAGAAGCGTTCCTTCTGGGGAATGGTGGTGAATTCGCTCACCAGCGCCCTGAACTCCTCGCCATCGAGGCTCTCCTTGTCGATCAGCAGCTCGACGACCCGATCCATGCAGGCACGGTGCTCCGCCACCAGCTTGACAGTGTCGGTGTAACACTGCTGCACGATCTGACGCACCGCGTCGTCGATGCGGCTGGCCATCCGATCGGAGGCATCGCTGCGGGTCATCAGGTCGCGGCCGAGAAACACCTCCTGGTTGCCCGCCTCCAGGGAGAACTGGCCCAGGTCGCTCATGCCGAAGCGGGTGACCATCTGGCGAGCGATCGAGGCCACCTGCTGGATGTCGCCGCCGGCGCCGGTGGTGACCTCGGCATGGCCGAAGACCACTTCCTCGGCCGCACGGCCGCCGAGGGCTCCCATGATCCGGGCGCGCAACTGGGCCTTGCTGACCAGCATCTGCTCCTCATCCGGCGAGAACCAGGTGAGGCCCTGGGCCTGGCCCCGGGGAATCAGGGTCACTTTCTGCACGGGGTCGTGGGCCTTGACCAGGGTGCCCACCAGGGCGTGGCCAACCTCGTGGTAGGCGATCAGCCGCTTGCTGCGTCCATCGGTGAGCGGTTTGCCCTCCATGCCGGCGATCACCCGGTCCACGGCGTCATCGATCTCCGCCAGCGACGTCGCCTCCTTGCGGCGCCGGGCGGTGAGGATGGCGGCCTCGTTGAGCAGGTTGGCGAGATCGGCGCCGGAAAAGCCCGGGGTGCGCCTGGCGATCATCTCGAGGCTCACGTCGTCAGCGAGCTTCTTGTTGCGTGAGTGCACCTTGAGGATCGAGAGGCGACCCTTGATGTCCGGCACGTCCACCTGCACCTGACGGTCGAAACGACCGGGTCGCAGCAGGGCCGAATCGAGCACGTCGGCCCGGTTGGTGGCCGCGATGATGATGATGCCGCTGTTGCCCTCGAAGCCGTCCATCTCGGTGAGCAGCTGATTGAGGGTCTGCTCCCGCTCGTCGTTGCCGCCGCCGACGCCGGCACCGCGCTGGCGGCCCACGGCGTCGATCTCGTCGATGAAGATCAGGCAGGGGCTGTTCTCCTTGGCGCGCTTGAACAGGTCACGCACCCGACTGGCGCCGACCCCCACGAACATCTCCACGAACTCCGAACCGGAGAGCGAGAAGAACGGCACACCGGCTTCCCCGGCGATCGCCTTGGCCAGCAGGGTCTTGCCGGTTCCAGGGGGGCCGACCAGCAGCACCCCCTTGGGGATGCGGGCGCCGACCGAGGTGAAGCGCTCCGGGGTCTTGAGGAAGGTCACCACTTCCTCGAGATCCTGCTTGGCCTCCTCGACCCCGGCGACATCATCGAACTTCACACCGGTTTCCGCTTCCATGGCGAAGCGGGCCTTGGTCTTGCCGAACTGCATCGCCTGGCCGGGCCCCCCGGGCATGCCGTTGGAGCGGCGGGCCAGGAAGATCAGCGAGCCGATCAGCAGCAGGGGGAAGAGCAGGTTGCCCAGGATGCCCAGCGCCGGCGGTGCCTGCTTGGGAGGGTGGATGTCAAAGCTGATGCCCTCGTCCTTGAGCCTGTTCACCAGCTCGGGAGCCAGGCCGGGAAGATCGACCCGCAGCCGCTGCACCCGGTTGTCCAGTTCGGGATCCACCGCCTCGATCACGGCACTGCGACCGCCATCGAAGATGTCCACGGCGGTGACACGGCCGGCATCGACGTAGTCGAGGAAGCGGCCGTAGCTCATGCGGGCCACGGCCGCATTGCGGGGCGCGGCTGTCGGGCCGCTGGGGCCGAGACGGTTGAGCCCGCCACTGCTGAGGATCTGCCAGCCGAGGAAGACCACCACCGCCAGCGGCAGGAGCCAGAGAACGATCAGACGCCAGCGCTGGTTCATAGCTGAGACACTTTCTTAACAAGTGTAACGGCGGACACCGGGGGTTGCCCCCGGCCCAGCTTCAGACAGCGCGGGCCCAGGAGTCCACCAGTTCGCCCTCGCCATCGCCGATCAACAGCTCGAGCGGACTGGGAACCGGCGTGCCGCTCACCACCAGGTCGGCGACGGCGACGGTCTCCAGCAGTTCAGGGCCTCCCAGCCCATGGGTCCAGATCTTCAGCTCCGATTGGGGGGGGCAGGCGAAGCTGAGCAGTTCGAACGGAAACACGACACGTTCCATGAAGAACTCCTCAGGGCCGATGCAGCGCGCGATCACCATCCGATCGCTGCTGTTCCGGTAGCCGCATTCCAGCCAGTTCAAGGTTGGTCCCAATGTCCTTACCGAACCATGAAGCCATCAAGTGTGTGAGCTTTTGGTGACGGTGGTCACGATTTCGACGGCTTAAGGCTTTTTTCGGGATTTCCGGTGTCCGTGGGGGCCTGCTCGGCCCGCCCCTCCTGCGTTGAGCCCCTCCTGCGTTGAGCCCCGCTTCAGAGGCTGCGCAGGGCGACGATCGGGTCGAGCCGGGCGGCCCGGCGGGCGGGCACGACGCCGAAGAACAGGCCGATCGAACCGGACAGCCCCACCGTGACCAGGACCGTGCCGGCCCCGATCGCCGCCGGCAGGGGGGTGAGCAGCGCCACCAGGCTCACGGTGCCGATCCCCACCACGGTGCCGATGGCTCCGCCCAGGCTCGCCAGCACCAGGGATTCCACCAGGAACTGGAGCAGCACGTCGCCGCTGCGGGCTCCGAGGGCCTTGCGCAGACCGATCTCGGCGGTGCGCTCGCTCACCGACACCAGCATGATGTTCATGATGCCGATGCCGCCCACCAGCAGCGACACCGCACCGATGGCGGCGAGCATCAGGGTGAGGCCACCGGTGATCGTGCTCACGATCGTGAGGGCATCCTGCTGGGAGCGCACGGCGAAGTCGTCCTCCCGCAGGATGCGGTGCCGCTGACGCAGCAGGTTGGTGATCTGGAAGGCGGCCGCCCCGGTGCTCTCGCCATCGCGGGCCTCCACGCTGATGAAGTTGAGGCTCACGCCATAGGTGGGGTCGCGGCCTGAGAGCTTGCTCACCATCGCGGTGAGGGGCACGTAGGCGTTTTCGTCCTGGTTCTGGCCGAACACCGCCCCCTTGGCCTCCAGAACGCCGATCACCTCGAAGGGCTGGTTGCGGATGCGCAGGGTCTGGCCGACGCTGACGCGACCCGGGAACATCTTCTTGGCCAGATCGGGACCGATCACGGCCACGCTGCGGGCCGAATCCAGATCGGAGGCCGTGAAGAAGCGCCCCCCGGCCATCTCGAACTGCCGCACCGGCAGGAAATCCGGCGTGACCCCATTCACCGAGGCCGTGCTGGAGAGCCCCCCGGCCTGCACCACTTCACTCAGGGTGACCTGGGGCACCACCCGTCTGACCGAGGGAACCTGCTCGGCGATCGCCTCGGCGTCCTCGAGCACCAGGGTCTTGGGGAAGTCGATGCCCTGCCGGCGGGTGTCGTTGTTGCCCGGCACCACGAACAGCACATTGGCGCCGAGGTTGCTGAGCTGACCCTCGGCGAGGTTCTGGGCGCCCTTGCCGACCCCGACCAGGGTGATCACGGAGGCGTTGCCGATCACGATGCCCAGCATCGTGAGCAGGCTGCGCAGCCGGTTGGCCTGCAGGGTCGACAGGGCCATCCCCACGGTTTCGCGCAGGGGCAGCTTGGAGGCCATGGGTGCGGGGTCGCCTGCCTAGACGATGGCGCCCGTGGGGTCGGCGTTGTGGCTGCGGGCCCCCCGATGCACCAGGCCGTGGTGCAGGTCGAGGGTCACGATCTCACCGGCCCGCAGGCTGGCGATGGCATCGGTGACACCCACGATCGCCGGTATGCCGGTGCGCTGGGCGATCACGGCGGCATGGCTGTCAGCACCGCCGACCTCGGCGATCACGGCCTTGGCCTTGCGGAAGGCCTCCACGTACTCCGCGCTGGTTTCGTGCACCACCAGGATTTCGCCGGTCTGAATGGCGGCGGCATCCTCCGGCCGCTCCACCAGCCGCACCCGCCCGCTGACCGAGCCGTTGCCGATGCCGAGTCCCTGGACCAGCACCGCCGTGACGATCCCCACCTTGATGAAATCGGTGGAGCCGCTGACCCCGGCCAGGGTGCCGGCCGTCTGCACGACCAGGTCGCCGTCCTGGAGGAAGCCCCGCTCCCGGGCCATGCCCATCGCCAGGCTGAAGGTGCTGGTCGTGGAGCTCTGCTCCGGCACCAGCAGGGGGTTCACACCCCAGACCAACTGCAGCTGGCGGGCCACCTGCTTTTCGCTGGTGATCGCCAGGATCGGGGTGCTGGGGCGGAACTTGCTGACGTTGCGGGCCGTGGCGCCACTCTTGGTGAGCGGCAGGATCGCCGCGGCGTTGAGGTTGCGGGCGATGGTGCTCACCGCCTGGCAGATCGCGTTGGGGATGGTGGTGGCCAGGCGGCAGTCGATCACCCGCATCGGGTAGTCGCGCTCGATGCGCTGGGCGATGGTGGCCATGGTGGCCACCGCTTCGACCGGGTAATCCCCCACGGCACTCTCGTTCGAGAGCATCACGGCGTCGGTGCCATCGAGGATCGCGTTGGCCACGTCGCTCACCTCGGCCCGGGTGGGCCGGGGGCAGCTCACCATCGAATCCAGCATCTGGGTGGCGGTGATCACCGGGATGCCGAGGCTGTTGGCCTTGCGGATCAGCTCCTTCTGCAGCAGCGGCACTTCCTCGGCCGGCATCTCCACGCCGAGATCACCGCGGGCGACCATCACCCCGTCGCAGAGCAGCAGGATGTCGTCGATCTGGTCGATCGCCTCGAACTTCTCGATCTTCGCCACCACCGGGGTGTCGTGACCCTGGCTGGCGATCAGCTCCTTGATCTCCTGCAGGTCGGACGGATTGCGCACGAAGCTGAGCGCCACCCAGTCGACGCCATGCTGCAGGCCGAAGGCCAGATCGGTGCGGTCCTTGTCGGTGAGGGCGCGGATCGAGAGCTGCACGTCCGGAAAATTGACGCCCTTGTTGTTGCTCAGAACTCCGCCGACGGTGACGCTGCAGTGGAGGGTCTGCTTGGCCACATCCACGACGTCGACGCGCATTTCCACCCGGCCGTCATCGAGCAGGATGCGGCTGCCGGCGAGCACCTCGTCGGCCAGCTTGTCGTAGGTGACGGTGGCGATCGTCTGGTCGCAGGCGACATCGCGGGAGGTGAGGCTGAAACGCGAGCCCTTGGCCAGGGTGATCGGCCCATCGGCAAACCGACCCAGCCGGATTTTCGGTCCCTGGAGATCCTGCAGGATGCCCACGTGGACGTCGAGTTCATTGGAAACCTGACGGATCGTGGCGATGCGGGCGGCGTGCTCGCTGTGGTCGCCGTGGGAGAAGTTGAGACGGAACGTGGTGGCCCCGGCGTGAATCAGTTCCTTGAGCCGCTCGGGTGATTCGGTGGCGGGCCCGATCGTGGCGACGATCTTGGTGCGACGCGTGAGATCGGGCTGGGGCATCGCGGTGCCGAAGGTGCGCCGAAACTACCATTGGCCCCCTCGCAGAGCTGCCACCGATGGACTTCCGCTCCTACCAGCAGCGCTCCCGTGAGACAGCCGTGTATCCCGATGCCGGCAGCAATCCCATCTATCCCACCCTGGGCCTCTGCGGCGAGTCGGGCGAGGTGGCCGACAAGGTGAAGAAGGTGCTGCGCGATCGCGGCGGCGTGTTCACCGATGAGGTGGTGCAGGCCCTGCGGCTGGAGCTGGGCGATGTGCTCTGGTACGTGGCCCAGCTGGCCACCGAGCTGGATCTGGATCTGGCGGACATCGCCGCCGCCAACCTGGAGAAGCTGGCCAGCCGGGCGGCGCGCCAGGTGATCGGCGGCGACGGCGACAACCGCTAGGGGCATCTTCCGTTAGGCGCGTCTTCCGTTCCCGCATGGGAGGCTGAAACGGCTGGGCCTTCCTTCGCTGGCGCGTCTCCCATGGACAACAACAGAGTGGTCTCGAGAGCTTCAGCGCTGGCCCTGCTGCGTCGAGCCGCCTGCATGGTGTTGCTGAGCCTGCTGGTGCTGCTGGTGCCGCCCCCCGCGCTGGCGGCCGATCTGCAGGTGCGCGATGTGACGCTGGAGCCCTGCCCGGCGGATGACATCGCGGCCCAGCCGGAGCTGCGGCGGCCGGCCGGGGCCAGTTGCTACGCCCTGAGGGGCACGGTGGTGAACGAGGGCCGCAAGGCGGTGGTCGACACCGACGTGTTTGCCCTGATCGTCGATTCCAGCGGCGAACCGGTGCTCCAGAACCGCACGCGGGTGGGCAGTATCGGTGATGTGCCGCCGGGAACCTCGAGCTTTGCGCTGCGCCTGGCCGTTCCGTCCGGGACGCCGGAGCCGATCCGGTTCCGCAATGTCAAGGCCCGGGGCTTCAGCGCTCCGGTGCGCAGCCGGGCCGGCGTGGACGACGAGCTCCTGCCCCTCGAGCAGGCGCTGGCGGATCAGTAGCTGGCGGCCAGCATGCTGACGCTGGCCGTGCCCAGGAGCTGCTGCCCGAGGCTCAGGGCCAGAAACGCCAGGATGGCGGACAGATCCAGGCCCCCGATCGGGGGAATCAGACCCCGGAAGGCATTGAGGTAGGGGTCGGTGATCGAACTCACGGTGCCGAGCACCGGATTGCTCCAGTCGAGGTTCGGGAACCAGCTCAGCAGCACCCGCACCAGCAGGATCAGCGAGTAGATCGAGAGGGTGCGGCTGAGCACGCTCAGCACCAGGGCGATGGCTTCCATGGAAACGGGAAGGATGCGCTGACTCTATGCAGCCTGGCGGGGCCGGGGCTGGAGTTCGTCCGCCCGCACGGCAAAGGTGCGGTGGAATTTCTCGCTCAGGGTGAGCCAGTGGGAGCGGCCCTCACTCTGGCGCCGGCGTTCGATGAAGTTCTGAGCCAGCAGCTCCTTGATGTGCTCGTAGGCCCCTGAGCCCCGCAGCTCCACCAGGTCGGACTGCAGGATCCGCTTCTTCAGGGCAATGGTGGCCAGGGTGCGCAGGGCGGCGGTGGAGAGGTCGACGGGCAGCAGGTTCTGGACCAGATCGCCGAGGCTCTCGCGCAGCTGGAGCCCGTAGCGCTGCCCCTCCTGGCGGATTTCCAGGGCCGTGTCCCGGTGGGCATAGTCGGCCATCAGGGTGATCAGACCCAGCTCCGCCTCCTCCCGCGTGGTGCCGGCGATCTCGGCCAGCTCCCCGAGGCTGAGGGGCCGGCCCTTGAGGTAGAGGATCGCTTCGAGGCGTGCCGGCAGCGACAGGCCGACGCCGCTGCAATGGGCGGTGTTCCCTGGGCCGCCAGTCTCTGGGGCGCCACTGTCCGGGGAGCTGATCACGGGGGCGCTGGTCATGGCGATGCCGCGCTCAGAGCCCGCAAGGTACCGCAACTAGGCCAGGGCGGGCAGGGGGTCCGCACCGACGGCGGCCCCTTCGACGCCAGGGGGCATGGCACCGAGAAACAGCTGGTAGGCGGGGTTCGCGCTCTCATCCACATAGTGGTAGTGGAGGCCGTCGAGGAAGTCCTGCCAGGCGGCCATCTCCGCTTCCGGCACCTGCACGCCCACCACGATCCGTCCCACATCGGCGCCGTGGTTGCGGTAGTGAAAGATGCTGATGTTCCAGTTGGGATGGAGGCTGGTGAGGAACCGCATCAGCGCCCCGGGCCGCTCCGGAAACTCGAAGCGGTAGAGCAGCTCCTGCACCCCGGGGGTCAGCGCGGCCGCCGGCAGCCGACCGCCCACCATGTGGCGCAGGTGCAGCTTGGCCAGCTCGTCGTTGGAGAGATCCAGGCAGGCGAAGCCGGCGCCGCGCAGGTCGTGGATCAGGTCCTGCTCGTCGCGGCTGCCGCTGGTCTGCACCCCCACGAAGATGTGGGCCCGGCTGGGGTCGGCCAGGCGGTAGCTGAACTCGGTGAGGTTGCGGGTGCCCAGCAGGGTGCAGAACTCCCGCAGGCTGCCGGGCCGTTCGGGGATCTCCACCGCCAGCATGGCCTCGCGGTCCTCGCCGATCTCCGTGCGCTCGGCCACGAAGCGCAGCCGATCGAAGTTCATGTTGGCGCCGCAGGCCACCGCCACCAGGGTCCGGCCCTGCAGGCCGCGCTCGGCCACGTCCGCCTTCATCCCCGCCACCGCCAGAGCACCGGCGGGCTCCAGGATCGAGCGGGTGTCTTCGAACACGTCCTTGATCGCGGCGCAGATGGCGTCGGTGTCCACGGTCACCATGCGATCCACCAGCCGCTGGGCCAGGGCAAAGGTGTGGATGCCCACCTGGCGCACGGCCACGCCGTCGGCGAAGAGCCCCACCTGCTCCAGCCGCACCAGCTCACCCTTGGCCAGCGACTGGGCCATGGCGTCGGCATCCACCGGCTCCACCCCCACGATCTGCACCTGGGGCCACACGCTCTTGACGAAGGCGGCCACCCCGGCGATCAGGCCGCCGCCGCCCACGGCCAGATAGATCGCATCCGGCGGCGCCGAGCACTGGCGCAGGATCTCCATGCCGATCGTGCCCTGGCCGGCGATCACGTCGGGATCGTCGAAGGGATGGATGAAGGTGAGGCCGCGCTCCCCGGCGAGGCGGGTGGCCTCGGCACAGGCGTCGTCGTAGTTGTCGCCATGCAGCACCACCTCGGCGCCGCGGGCCGCCACGGCCCTGACCTTCATCTCCGGGGTGGTGACGGGCATCACGATCACCGCCCGGCAGCCGAGCTTCTGGGCGCCCAGGGCCACCCCCTGGGCATGGTTGCCGGCGCTGGCGGCGATCACGCCCCGCTCCAGTTCGGCGGGGGAGAGGCCGGCCATCTTGTTGTAGGCGCCGCGCAGCTTGAAGCTGAACACCGGCTGCAGATCCTCCCGCTTGAGCAGCACGCGGTTGCCCAGCCGCGCCGAGAGGTTGGGCGCGGGATCGAGGGGGGATTCGATCGCCACGTCATACACCCGGGCCCGCAGGATCCGCTGCAGGTAGGCGGAGGGTTCCGTGCCCTCCCCCGCCTCGGCAGGGTTCCGGCGGGCGGCGGGGTTCCAGGACGGCTGGCTCATCCATCCAGTGTCGCAATCCACACGGGTGGGCCAGGGGAACCCCCTAGATTGACCCCAACTCCAGGGTCGTGATGCATCTCAGCGAGCTGAGCCACCCCAACCAGTTGCACGGCCTCAGCACCGCCGAACTGGAAGCGATCGGCCGGCAGATCCGCGAGCGCCATCTGGAGGTGGTGAGCACCAGCGGCGGCCACCTCGGCCCCGGCCTGGGGGTGGTGGAACTCACCCTGGCCCTGTACCAGACCCTCGATCTCGACCACGACAAGGTCGTCTGGGACGTGGGCCACCAGGCCTATCCCCACAAGCTGATCACCGGCCGCTACAAGGATTTCCACAGCCTTCGCCAGCAGGGCGGCGTGGCCGGCTACCTCAAGCGGAGTGAGAGCCGTTTCGACCATTTCGGTGCCGGCCATGCCAGCACCTCCATCTCCTCGGCCCTGGGCATGGCCCTGGCCCGCGATCGGCTGGGCCAGAGCTTCAAGTGCGTGGCGGTGATCGGCGATGGCGCCCTCACCGGCGGCATGGCGCTCGAGGCCATCAACCATGCCGGCCACCTGCCCCGCACCAACCTGCTGGTGGTGCTGAACGACAACGACATGTCGATCAGTCCGCCGGTGGGGGCCCTCTCCACCCACCTGAACCGCATGCGGCACAGCAAGCCGGTGCAGTTCCTGACCGACAACGCCGAGGAGGCGATCAAGCATCTGCCGTTCATGCACGGCGAACTCCCCCCCGAGCTGAAGAACCTCAAGGAATCGATGCGGCGCCTGGCGGTGCCGAAGGTGGGAGCGGTGTTCGAGGAGCTCGGCTTCACCTACATGGGCCCGATCGACGGGCACGACATCGCCGAGATGGTGCGCACCTTCGAGCAGGCGCACCGCACCGAGGGGCCCGTGCTGGTGCACGTCGCCACCACCAAGGGCAAGGGGTACGCCTACGCCGAGGAGGACCAGGTGGGCTACCACGCCCAGAGCGCCTTCGATCTCACCACCGGCAAGGCCTATCCCTCCAGCAAGCCCAAGCCGCCCGGCTACAGCAAGGTGTTCGGGCAGACCCTGGTCAAGATCTGCGAACTCGACCCCCGGGTCGTGGGCATCACCGCCGCCATGGCGACCGGTACGGGCCTCGACCTGCTCGAGAAGGCCCTGCCGGCCCAGTATTTCGATGTGGGCATCGCCGAGCAGCACGCCGTGACCATGGCCGCCGGGATGGCCTGCGAGGGGCTGCGGCCGGTCTGCGCCATCTACAGCACCTTCCTGCAGCGGGCCTACGACCAGCTGATCCACGACGTGGGTATCCAGAAGCTGCCGGTCACGTTCGTGATGGACCGCGCCGGCATCGTCGGGGCCGATGGCCCCACCCACCAGGGCCAGTACGACATCAGCTACCTCCGCTGCGTGCCCAACTTCACCGTGATGGCGCCCAAGGACGAGGGGGAGCTGCAGCGCATGCTGATCACCGCGATCCACCACGACGGCCCCTGCGCCCTGCGCATTCCGCGCGGCGAGGGCGAGGGGGTGCCGCTGGCCGAAGAGGGGTTCGAACCGCTCGAGATCGGACGCGGTGAGCTGCTCACCGACGGCGATAACCTGCTGATCGTGGCCTACGGCGCCATGGTGCATCCGGCCCTGGCCACCGCCGGTCTGCTCCAGGAGCACGGCGTGCGGGCGGCGGTGATCAACGCCCGCTTCCTGCGTCCCCTGGACGAGGCCCTGATCCTGCCCATGGCCCGCCGCATCGGACGGGTGGTGACGATGGAAGAGGGTTGCCTGGCCGGCGGCTTCGGAGCGGCGGTCTGCGAATCGCTCAACGACCATGAGGTGCTGGTGCCCGTGCTGCGGATCGGCATTCCCGATGTGCTGGTGGACCATGCTTCGCCGGACCAGAGCAAGCGGGCCCTCGGCCTCACCCCCACCCAGATGGCGGAGCGGATCCTGGAGCGCTTCGGGGCCGTGCTCACCAAGGCCACCCCGGTCAAGCCCCTGGCGGTCTGAGCCATCCCCAGCGCTGCGAGGTTCTGATCGTCGGCGCCGGTCCAGGCGGTGGTCGCCTGGCCGCTGAGCTGGCCGCCTCGGGGGTGCAGGTGCTGCTGGTGGAGCGGCTGCAGCGCCTGACGGATGCAGCCTTCAGCAGTGCCGCCCTGCCGCTCTCGGCGGTGAAGCGCTTCGGGATCCCGGCCAGCGTGGTCGCGGCCAGCTGGCGTGGCTGGCATCTGGTGGGGCCGGACGGATCGCCGCGGGAGTGGATGGCGCCACAACCCCTCGGTGCGGTGCTGGATTTCGGTGCCCTGCGCCGCTGGCTGGCCGCTGCGGCCGAGGCCGGCGGGGGCCGTCTGCTGCTGGGCAGCACGGCCCTGGCCTGTGAGCCTGCCGGAGCGGCTGGCCTGCGCACCTGGCTGCGCGGCGGCGATGGCAGCGTCACGCCGGTGGAGAGTTCCTGGGTGGTGGATGCCAGCGGGGAGCGCCGGGTGCTGCTGGGGGAGCCCGCTGCAGCGAGCGATCCCCTGGTGGTGGGGCGCGGGGTGGAGTGGTTGCTGGAGGTCGGGCCCGGGCCCTGGCGCGCCTGGGCCGATCGGCTGGGATTCTTTCTGGGCAGCGGCTGGGTCCAGCAGGGCTATGGCTGGGTGTTTCCGATGGCCCGCGGCCAGCTCAAGGTGGGGGTGTGCCGGTTGGAGCCTCCGGAGGGCAGCTCACCCTCTCTGGGGGCCGATCTGCGCCAGCTGCTGACGCGCACCGGCCTGGAGGACGCCGCCGTGCTCGACCGGCACGGCGGCCGGATCCGCAGCACGATCACCCGGCGGGAGGCGCACGGTCGGGGCAGGCTGGTGGGCCTGGGGGATGCGGTGAGCACGGCCAACCTGCTGGGTGGTGAGGGCATCCGTCACGCCCTGCTCAGCGCGGATCTGCTGGCACCGTTGCTGATCCAGGCCGTTCGTCAGGAGCGCCGCGGGCGGCCGGCGGATGCCTCCACCCTGCTGCGGCGCTACCGCCGCCGGCTGCGACGGCAACTGGGCTGGCGCTGGAACCTGAGTGGCCGGCTGGCCCGGCGCACCTGGCTGGGCCTTGCCGACGCTGAGGGGGACCGGCGCCTGGAACGGCTCCTCAGCACCCTCGAGGGGTGCAGGGCCGAGGATCTCTCCGCCCTGCTGTTCGAGTACCGCTTCGAGCGCTACGGCCTCAAGGCCCTGCCGTATCTGCTCGGCCGGCGTTGATCGGCTGGGGCCTCAACGGGCAACTCAACCGGCGCCTCAGACGACGCCGCGGGAGGCCAGGCCCAGGATGGTGCCGATGCCGAGGATGTGGCCGAGGCTGAGGGTGCCGAGCATGGCCCCATGGCTCATGCCACCGAACATGGCGGAGTTGGGGAGCTGCAGACCCACATTGGGCTGCTTGATGGTGGCCTTGCCGATCGCGATGGCGATCACGTTGCAGACGATCATCACGAGCGCCACCTTCGGCGACCAGGTGATGGTGGCGGGGGCCACAGCCAGAAGCGGAGCGAACATGGATCACAAGCCGACGCCCCATCTTCCGGGCGAGGGCAGCGCCTGCCGCCACCGCTTAAGACTTGTTCATGCCAGCAGCGTCGCTCCCGGCGCTGCCCTCGGCTGATTCGCCGGGGCGGGAGCCTCCCATGAAGCCGATGGCCACCAGCAGGTTCGCGAGGGTGAGAAACGCTTCCGCCCCGCCGTGCAGCGGATCGACATCCGCCAGCTGTCGCCCGAACGACACTTCCGCCACGATGGCGGCGCCGATCGTGACCGCCACGAAGACCAGGGTGAGCTGAAATCCCCGCAGCGCCAGCCGCGGGAAGGCCTCCACCTGGCGGGCCCACCAGAGGAAGGCGAGGTAGGGCACCAGGGAGAGCACGAACAGGGGGGCAGGATCCACCGATCCGAGCCGCTCGAGCAGGCCTGTCATCGGGGTGCGCGCAGGCTGAGGCGCTGCAGCCGCAGCAGGTTCCAGGCGGCGATCGCCAGGGTGACGTTCCCCACCAGGGTGCTCGCGGCCTGGAACACCACCAGCCCCTTGAGCTCGGGGGGGTTGTCGAACAGGTGCCAGGTGCAGGCGGCCATGGCGCTCACCAGGGCGGGGAGCATCGCCAGGCTGAGCCAGCGCCAGCCGGGTTCACCCCGCTGCAGCCCGAAGCGCTGAACGGCGGCGATGGCGGCGACCCACTCCAGCACCGAGGCGATGTGGATCCACCAGGTCGGCAGGGACAGGGCATGCATGGGCAGACTCTGGCATCGCGTTCCTCCCTCCGCGAGGGTTCTGCCCCGATGGGCCTCTGCACCCGTCTGCTGCTGCCGCTGCTGATCCTGGCGGTGGCCTGGACGCAGGAACTGGTGGACCAGCTCCTGTTCGGCGGCCGCTGGAACCTGCCGCTGGTGCCGGGCGGACCGGCCTGGGGCATCCTCACGGCGCCGTTCAGCCATGGTGGCTTCGCCCACCTGGTCAGCAATTCCCTCTGGTTCCTGCCGCTCTCCTGGCTGGTGCTGACGCGGGGCCTGCGCCCCTACCTGCGCGTGTGGGCCGCCGTGCTGGTGTGTTCCCTGCCGGTGTGGCTGCTCTGGCACAACGCCAGCCATGGCCTCTCGGGGGTCGTGTACGGCCTGCTGGGCTATCTGATGGCGGTGGGCCTGGTGGAGCGCCGCCCCTGGCCGATCCTGCTTTCGGTGTTCTGCATCGCGACCTATGGCGGACTGCTGCCCGCGCTGGTGCCGCTGCTGAGCCCGGCCGGGGTGAGCTGGATCGGCCACGCCTCGGGCTTTGGCGCCGGGGTGCTGGCGGCCTGGTTCGGCGCGCCGGTGCCCCGGCGTGAGCAGGTTTCCGGCAGCCCGCGGTGGTAGGCATGGCCCCCACCGCTGCGCTTCGCCCCGTGCCCCTGTGTCACCGCCCGCTGCTGGTGGGCTACTACGGCGAGCACAACCTCGGGGACGACGCCCTGCTGGAGGTGCTGCTGGCCAGCCTGCCGGCGCGGTGCCGGCCCACCGTCACCGCGCGGGATCAGGCCCTGCTGCAACGCCGCTATGGCGTGGCCTGCGTCGACCGCACCAGCCTGGGGGCGGTGCTGGCGGCGGTGGGCCCCAGTGACGCCGTGATCTTCGGCGGCGGCAGCCTCTTCCAGGACAGCACCAGCCTGCTCAGCCTCGTGTACTACGCGGCTCTGGTGGTGGTGGCCCGGGCGCAGGGGAAGCCAGTGCTGCTCTGGGGCCAGGGCCTGGGCCCGCTGCGCCGTGGGGCCAGCCGCTGGCTGATGCGGGGGGTGCTGCCGCTCGTGAGCGCCATGAGCTGGCGGGATGCCGCCTCGGCGGCCCTGGCCCGGCGCCTGGGGGCGCGAGGTGAGCCCCTGGTGGGTGGCGATCCGGTGTGGCGTGTCGAGCCTGAGGAGTGGCGGGGCCACGGCGGCCCGATCGTGCTCTGCTTCCGCCCCACCGCGCAGCTGGGCGTGGAGGGCTGGCGCCCCTGGTTGCAGGCCCTGGAGCAGCTGGTGCCGGAGCGGGAGCTGCTCTGGCTGCCGTTCCATGCCCATCAGGACCGGGGCCTGCTGGCGGCGCTGCGCTCCCAGGGGCTGATCGGCGCTGCCCTGGCGGCACGCAGCCGGGAGGTGGTCGTGCAGCGACCCCGCGACGCGATGCGGCTCTGTGCCGGCAGTGGGCTCGTGCTGGCCATGCGCCTGCATGGCCTGATCCTGGCCGCCGCCGCCGGAGCCCCCGTGGCCGCGCTGAGCTACGACCCCAAGGTGGAGGCCGCCGCCGCCGCTCTCGGCTGCCCCTGCACGCCGCTGGACCAGCCGGCCCCGACCGACCTCACCACCCGGTGGCGCGCCTGCCTGGACCGGCCAGCCGATCCGGCCGTGCTGCGGCGCCTGCGCGACTCGACCGCGGTGCACGATCGGGTGCTGGCCAGGCTGGGCTGACGCCCCGGCTCGGGGATGGCTGGGCGGCTCAGCTTCGCGCGGCGCAGGCCTGGCGTTCCGGCGACATCATCAGATCCACCAGGGCGGCACCACGGCCCCCGAGCTGGTTGGCCTGGGCTGCGATAGCACCCAGGGTCTGGCCGTTGTAGCGGGCCAGGTAGGAGTTGACGAAGCAATTGCAGTAGTTCCGCTGGTTCCGCACACCAGGAGTGCGACCGGCCTGGCAACCCCGCAGGAAGTCGGTGCGGAACTGCTCGCGCAACTGGGCATCGCTGGGACGCGTCTGCGCCAGGGCAGGGGTGGCGAACAGCAGCAGGGCAAGCAGGAGGGTTCGTTTCATCGGAAGAGTCGGGGGGATCAGACGGTGCGCAGAGGTCTTTTCGACGGGTTCGCCTCTAGCGCGAAGCGTTGGTGTCTTGGTCGACCACGGGGTTGACCACCGGGGTGATGTTCCCGCCACCCGGCGTCAGGGCCCGGATCTGGATCATCATCTCGTTGAACCGGGCCTGCTGAGCGGCGAGCTGGCGCTGCAGGGCCTGGATCAAGCCGTTCTGGCGCTGATCTTCACTGTCGCTGCGACGCTTCTCGGCTTCCAGTTCCTCGATCCGCTTCTGCAGTAAGGCAACAAGCTCTGCATTCTTGCCACCACCGGCCTGGGATGTGAGAGCCACCAACTGTTGCTTGAGAGCCTCGATTTCCTTCTCGCGCTCTGAAATTTCGCTCTTCATCGCGATGAGATCCTTCTGAATCTCCTGCGAGGTGGTGGAATCCGTCTCCTCGCTGCCCTCTGCGCCCTCCTCACTCTGAGGCTCAGCCGATTTGTCGATCCTGCCCAGGGGGAAGGAGAACCCGAGCCTTCCGCCCACCGAGGGGGTGGATCCATAGCCGTAATCGACCGATGGGGCATAGGAGAGGGCACCGTTGAGGTACAGGCGCTCGGCCACCCGCACGGCACAGCCCGCGGCGAGGGCGTACCGGGAGCCGAAGCCGCCGGCGCCGAAGCCACAGCGCACCGGCTCGTCCTTCTGGAGTGTCACCTCCGGCACGGCCGAGAAGGCTGCCGCCATGGCCCCGGTCGTTTCCACGGCCTTGCCCAGCTGGTACACCGAATCTTCGAGGCGAGGCACGGTTCGGGTGATGGTGGTCTCCACCTGGGGAACGGTGACCCTGGAGGTACCCGTGTTGCCGCTTCCATCGATCGTGAGCAGCCGTCGCTGACCCGACTGATAACGGTCAACGGCGAAGTTGTCGTTGTTGGCAAGACCCTTGAGTGTCACGGGCCCCGTGGTTGAAAGGGCGCCCTTGATTGACACGTCGTTGTTGAAGGTGGAAGGTCCATCCACCGTCAGCGGACCGCCAATTCTGGCGGGGCCGGTCACGTTGAGGTTGTCGATTCTCGCGCCGCCCTGAACGGTGAGGCCATTGGAGATGGTGGCTCCACCCTGGAGGTTGGTGCGACCCGTGACGTTGAGGTTGTCGACTTTGGCGCCGCCCTGAACGGTGAGGCCATTGGAGATGGTGGCTCCACCCTGGAGGTTGGTGCGACCCGTGACGTTGAGGTTGTCGACTTTGGCGCCGCCCTGAACGGTGAGGCCA
>NZ_JBKKKY020000015.1:0-55923 GCF_046613545.2 Aphanothece microscopica RSMan92
CGGCGCCGAAGCCGTAGCGGAAGCCGTCGGCGAACCGGGTGGAACAGTTGAGATAGACCCCCGCACTGTCCACCGCCGCCAGGAACCGCTCGGCCGCGACCGGATCGGTGGTGCAGATCGCATCGGTGTGGCGGGATCCGTAACGGCCGATGTGGGCGATGGCCTCCTCCAGATCGGCCACCACCTTCACCGCCAGGATCAGGTCGGAGTACTCGGTGCTCCAGTCCGCCTCGCTCGCGGCAGCGGCAACACCATGGCCGCAGGCCGCCGGATCGCCCCGCAGCTCCACGGACGCCGCCGTGAAGGCCTCGATCGCCGGGGGGAGGAACGTGGCGGCGATGGCCTCGTGCACGAGCAGCGTCTCGATGGCGTTGCAGGCCGCCGGGTACTGGGTCTTGGCATCGAGGGCCACGCGCAACGCCTCGCTGGGATCCGCCGCCGCGTCCACGTAGAGGTGGCAGATGCCGTCGGCGTGGCCCAGCACCGGGATCCGGGTGTTGTCCTGGATGAAGCGCACCAGGGCGTTCGAGCCGCGCGGAATGATCAGGTCCACCAGGCCGTCGAGCTTGAGCAGGGCCAGGCTCTCCTCGCGGCTGGTGAGCAGGGCCAGGGCCTCGGCCTCGACCCGGCTGGCGGCGAGCCCGCTCTGCAGGGCCTCGAGGATCGCCGCACAGCTGCGGGCGGCCTCGCGACCGCCCTTGAGGATGGCACCGTTTCCGGAGCGGATGGCCAGCGCGGCGATCTGCATCACCGCATCGGGCCGGGCCTCGAAGATGACGCCCACGACACCGAGGGGAACGGTGACCCGCTCCAGCACCAGGCCCCGATCCAGCTCGGTGTGCAGCTGACGCCGGCCGAGCGGATCGGCGAGCTCGGCCACCTGCCGCACCCCGGCGATGGCCCCATCCAGTTTCGGACCGTCGAGCTTGAGGCGGGCGATCAGGGCCGGCGCCAGACCATCGGCCGCCGCCGCCGCCAGATCCTCCTGGTTGGCCGCGAGGATGGACGCACGGGCGGCCTCGAGGGCGTCGGCCATGGCCCCCAGGGCCTGCTGGCGATCGCCGTCGCCCAGCTGGCCGAGGGCCATGGCACTGCGGCGCACGGCCGCGGCCCGCTGCAGCAGTTCGCGAGAGGGCTCCGGAACGGAGGGGGCGGGGGTGCTCATGGGGCCATCATCCCAAGGGGGCTCCCCCAAGCCGCTCGAAGGCCAGGCGGGCGGCTCCGAGCCGGCCGGCCCCGTTGCCGAGGGCGCAGCGCTCGATGCGCAGGCCCTCCCGGCTCACCGCGAGCACGCGGCGCTCCACCTCGGCCCAGACGGCCGGCAGGAAGTGGTGGCTGGCCCCGCTCAGCCCGCCGCCGAGCAGCACCAGCTCGGGCGTGAGCACGTAGAGCAGGGAGCTGATCCCGATGCCGAGCAGCCGCCCATAGGCCTCCCACACGGCCCTGGCCTCCGGATCACCCCGATCCGCAAGCCGGCAGAGCCTGGCGGGGTCGATGGGGCTGAGGCGGCTCAGCCCGCCGATGCTGCAGTAGCTCTCGAGGGAGCCCGTGTTGCCGCTGTTGCAGGGGGGGCCATCGGGCTGGATGCCGATCAGGCCGGGCTCGGCGGCCGCGCCGCCCTGACCCGTGAACAGCTGTCCCCCCAGCAGCACCGCTCCGCCGACGCCCGTCCCCAGGGTGAGCAGCAGCACATCCGAAGCGCCCCGGGCCGCTCCATGCCAGCGCTCGCCGATCACCGCGCAGTTGGCATCGTTCGCCAGGGTGACGGGCCGCTCCAGCATCGGCTCCAGCCAGTCCGCCAGCGGCACCTCGAGCCAGCCCGGCAGGTTGATGGCGATGCGGGCGAGCCGGCCGGTGCGGTCGCTGGGCCCGGGGTGGCCGATCCCCACCCGATCGGCGCGGCGGTCGGGATCGAGGCTGGCCACCGCCTCGGCGATGGCCAGGGTCACGGCCCCGGGCATGGCCGGCCGGGGGGTGGGGCACTCCCGTTCGGCCAGCAGCCGGCCGGAGCGGTCAAAGCGCCCCAGCTTGATCGCCGTGCCCCCCAGATCCACCCCGATCGCCTCGGGAGCATTCCGTTGTGGGGCCCCGGGGACGGGCATGACGGCGTGGGAGGGGTGCAGGGAGGGCTGGCAGCCAGGGGGCTGCCGGCGGAGGGGTCAGAACCGGAAGAAGACCTGGAGCTGGGTCTGCCAGATCCCCTGGCTGTCGACGGAGCCCTGGATGTTGATCAGCTCGGAGGCCTTGAAGTTGAGGTTCAGCTGGGGGGGGACATCGGTGCGGTTCGGGGCGGCGAGCAGCGAGGCGTTGAACCGTTCGGTGATGTCCAGACCGATCTCAGCGCCGAGCACCAGCTGGGGCGGAACGCGCTCGGAGCGGCGCTCCGACTTGCTGTCAACGGCCTGGTTCACGTAGGCGGGATAGAGCGCAAAGCTCAGGCGCTGGCCGAAGGCATCGCTGAGTGTCCCCAGGACGGGTGAGAGAAGCGATTGTCCCACCACGGTGGCCAGGGCCGCGCCGGCCCCGCCGCCGACCAGCCCCGCGAGGGAGTTGCCGCCGATCAGGGCCAGCAGGCGTTCTTCCGGCAGGGGTGGGGAACTGCGCAGGGTGAGGTTGTCGGCCAGGCGGTCGGCCGGGCCGCTGACACCCAGGTACACCCGCACCAGGTTCAGCTGGTCGAGGGAGCCGGTCCCACCCTGGGATTCGATTTCCGTCAGGGAGGGGGCATAGGAGGAACTGGCGAGACCGGAGGTGAGGCCACCGGCACTGAGGCTGTCGGAGACGCGGGTGCGCAGGGCGATGTCGAGGTAGGGGATCAGCCCCGACGAGGGGGTGAACACAGCCACGTTGGGAGCGTCCGGGTCGAGGTTGAAGGTGGTGGTGAACAGGGTGAGGCGACCTCGCTCCAGCCGCACGACCCCCCTGGCCTGCAGCGAGGGGTCGAGCCGGCCGTCGATCCGCAGCAGACCGGCCGCGTTGAAGCTGGCCAGGTTGGGCACCCCCACCGCGAGATCGGGACCCAGGGTGAGCCGCAGATCGTCGAAGCCCACCAGGCGGAACCTGGGCATCTGGGCGCGAAGCTTCTCGCTGGCCTGGCTCTCCACATCCGGTCCGAAGAGCACGAGCGGCTCCTTGAAGTTCCAGCGCTCCACCACCAGCTGGGAGACGCTGCTGGCCTCCTCGCCGGATCCGGTTTCCAGCTGGCCGGGTTGGACGTTGATCGAGCCCTTCGAGACCGCCAGCTCCCCCCCGATGTCGAGCGAAGCCAGGCTGCCCGCCACGGCCAGGGAGCCATCCGCCACCGCCTTGATGCGCGGCAGGACGAAGGGCACCGCCTTCAGGCTGATCTGCAGCCGGGAGGGCTCGCCGGTCTCGGTGGTGGCCGGGCTGAGCAGACCGAGGCTGCCGCTGCCGGCGAGCTCACCACCCTTGCCGACCCGGGCCGAGAAATCCTGCAGGAAGAGCTGCTCGAAGTCGAACAGCACCGTGGCCTGGAGGTTCTCCACGCTCTGGCCGACCACCTCGAGCTGGGCGTCGCGGAAGCGCAGGAACCCGTTGGCAATCGGCTGTTCCAGGCTGCCGCGCACCAGGAGCTGCAGGTCGGCGCTGCCCGCCTTCCAGACCAGGCCCGGCTGGGCGAGTTCGGTGAGGAAGCGCAGGCCGTCCTCGCGGCTGGCCAGGCGGAGCTCCACACCTTCCTGGGCGGGGTTGAGCGGGATGCTCCCCGCCAGCTCGATCGGATTGGCCGCCCCATCGGCCCGGGCCGCCAGATCGAGGGTCAGCGTGTCCTCGGCAACGCGCACCGCCCCACGCTCCAGACGGAGGGCTGTCTTGCCGACGGCGGCGTCGACCAGCGCCAGCTCGACGCTGAGCTCAGGCTCCGCCGCGCCGAGGCGGTAGCGGCCGGTGGCGCCCAGGCTGCCGCGCAGACCCTCCGGCACCGGGGTGAGCAGCGCCATCAGGGCCAGGGGCAGGCCCGAGAAGGAGAGCTGACCCTCGCCCATCCGGAACGGGCCCTGAAGGCTGAGGCGCACCGGCTCCTCGGTGAGGGCCAGATCGCGGTCCTGACCAGGCAGCCACAGGTGACCGCGCAGGGTCAGATCGGCCCGGGTGTCCACCAGCCGCGGTCCCTCCAGCCGGGCATCCAGATCGAAACGGGCCGAAAGCGTGTCGAGACGCTCGGCCACGGTCAGCCCCCTGAACGGGTCCTGGCGGGCCCCCTGCAGCGCGGCCCGGGCGCGGTCCAGGGCGGTGAGCTGGCCATCCAGGCTGCCGCCGAGGGTGTCGATCAGAAAGCTGCCCAGGTCATTCGCCGTGCCCTGGGCGATCGCCACATCGCCCTGCCAGCGGGGCCAGGCCTCCAGCATCTGGCGAACCAGGTCATCCCCCAGTTCGCGGCCGGTGATCGAGGCCTGGAAGGGCCCCTTCCAGCGACCGCTCCAGTCGATCGCCAGGTTGCCCGAACCGAGGGGCTCGACCCCGAGGCGGGCTTCGTAGCGCCGTTCGGTGTACTGGCCGCTGATGGTGACCTGCCGCGCCCAGACCCCGAGCAGCACGGGGTGCTCCAGGCGGGCGGTGCCGCTGAAGGCCAGCGGCTGGAGCTCCAGATCCCCCTGACCGGAGAGGAGGCCCCGCAGGGGTTGGTACTGGCTGCGGGGGCCCAGCGCCAGCAGGAGGCCTTCAAGGGGAAAGCTGCGGGCCCGCCAGCGGTAGGCGCGGGGCGCCCCCTCCAGCCCCAGTTCACCGCCGTGGCGCTGGAGCACGACCGACACCGGCACCCAGCGCCGGTCGAGCCGGGCCTGCAGATCAGCTGGGCCGGCCCCTTCCACCAGGGCCATCGCCAGGCGTCCACCTCCGGCGGGATCGCCGGACCAGGACCCCTCCCAGGTCTCGGCCACCTTGAGGGGCCCCGCCCCGGGTCCCTGCACCCGCAGATCGAAGTCCGGGGTCAAGCCGGAGAGCGGTCCGCGGATCGTGCCCGTCGCCTCCAGCACCCCCTCCAGGCTGGTGCCCACCAGGGCGCCCAGCCGCGGCAGGGGATAGGCCCGCAGCGCCACCTGCAGGTCCAGGGGGCCGAGGCGGACGGGTTCTCCCGGTTTCAGCCGCAGCGGCAGGGAGCCGGAGGCCGTGAGGTAGGGGCTGGCCAGGCGCTCCAGCCGCAGCCGCTGATCGCTCCAGCGCAGCCGGGCATCCCAGCCGCCCACCAGGGGGTTGGCGCCCTGGGCCAGGGTGGTCTCGAGCAGCGGTGCGGGCCAGGCCCCCCGCACCCGCAGACGCCCCCGCAGCGGATCCCCCAGCAGGGCCACGGGGGTGTTCTCCGGCAGGGGAAGCTCTGCGGGGTTGAGCTGCCAGTCGGCCCGCAGATCCACCTGGCGGCCCACCTCCCCGCGGGCCCGCAGCCAGGAGTTCCTGCGGCGCAGCTCCAACGCCTCCAACGCCACCCGGTCACCGCGCCAGAGCGCCTGGAAGGCGAGGCGACCGTCGAGGTCGCCCCAGCGCCAGCCTGTCTCCGCCAGGCGCAGCCGCTGGCCCTCGCAGCCCAGGGCAGGATCGGCGAGCCCGAGGGATGGAGCGGATCCGGGCGCTTTCCAGAGCACGTTGCGGAGGCGCACCTCCCCCTGGCAGTCCGGCGTGCCCTGGCGCCAGGCCAGCTGCAGCCGTCCGCTGGCCTGGCCATCGAGCCGCCCGCCCAGGCCCGCCAGCCGGGCCGGGGTCTGCAGCGGAAAACGATCGGCCAGGAGCTGGCCCTCGTAGATCTGCCGGCTCCAGTCGCCCCGTGCCTTCAGGCGCAGGCTGCCCGGCAGGGGCCGCCCGCCGTCCAGCGAGCGGATCCGGGCCAGGAGATCGAGCTCGCGGCGATGGGGCCGCAGCCCTGCCGACGCGTCCAGGGCCAGCCGGACCCCGGCGGGGGCCAGGGTCACCACCGCAGGCTGGCTGAGCCGCAGGCGCAGATCCAGCCGCGGCGGCTCGATCGCCGGATCCAACGTTCCGGGAACCCAGTAGCGCCCCTGGGCGTTGCGGCGCAGATCGGCCTTCAGGCCAGCCAGGCTGAGATGCAGCACGGGCAGGCGCTGGCGCAGGCTGGCCAGGGGATCGAGGCTGACGGCCAGTTCGTCGGCGCTCAGGGAGGACCCATCGCCCGGCACGGGCAGCACCCGGGTCGGGCCGAGCCGCAGGCCAGACCAGCCGAAGCCGCGGAAGTCGCCCAGGCGAAGCGGGTGGCCCAGCACCTGGCCGATCTGCTGCTCGAGGCCGGGGCGGAAGCGGCCATAGACGTAGCCCAGCAGCTGGTCGGCCGAGGCGACCAGGGCGACCGTGGAACCCAGCGCGATGGCGCAGGCCACACCGAGCTGCCGCCGCTGCCGAAGCTGCCGCTGCCGCTGGAGCGGGTCGTCATCGCGGCCTCGCCCTCCCCGGCGGGAGCTCCGTCGGCCCGTGCCAGCGGACCCGCCGGAGGACTTGGGCAGCGAGGTATCCGAACCCGGGGATCGTTCTCCGCCAGGACCACCGTCCGGCAACACCGCCATCCCCCCGGGGCTGCCATTGCATCGGTCGGGCGCAATATAACGGCGTTGCCAAGGCCGCCAGACCCCCATGCCCACCGACCCGACGCTCTTCCTGGCCGGCCAGTGGCTGGGCGCTGCCAGCGGGGTTCTGGCCCTGCTCACCATCACGGCGTTCCTGCTCAGCTGGGGGTTCCGCTTCCGGCTGGTGGGCGTGACGAGTTTCACGGCCCTGCTGGCGATTTCCTGCCTGGCGTTCGCCGTCAGCTACAGGCCCCGCGTGAGCGTGGTCGGTGCCCTCAGCGTGCCCGTGGTGTTCGACAACGGGGGCGACCTGGTGATCGCCGCGGCGCCGCCGGACTTTCCCCGGGAGGCTGAGCGGCCCACCGTCGAGCAGGTCGCCCGCAACCTGCGCGGCAGCGGCCGCAACACCGCCGACGGATTGGTGCAGGTGAGGCTGCGACGGGTTGAACCGGCCGGCCAGGGGGTCAGCGAGCCCCGCGTGCTGGCCCAGGCCACCCGGAACCTGGTCAGCGGCGAGGTGGTGGTGACCTCCGGTTGACGCCGCGCCGCGCCTGAACGCCATGGCCCCCCGCTGGATCCTGCCGCCCCATTTCGCCCGGGAACAGCGCCAGCTGACGGAGGCCGGCATCACCGACTGGCCAGCCCTCGCTTCCCTCGACGACGCGGCCCTGCGGCGCCTTGGCCGCCGTGGCGGGGCCAGCGAGAGCCGCCTGATCCGACTCCGCGGCCAGGCTCGCCTGGTGGTGGACGTGGGCCTGGAGCCGGCCGAGGCCGCCCTGCTGCTGCATGCCGGCGTCCCCGACCGCCGGAGCCTGGCCCAGGCGGATCCCCAGCGGCTGCTCACCCAGATGGGCAGGCTTCAGCGAACGCTCACCGGCATGGCCATGCCGCTGCTCGATCTGGCAACCCTGCGGCGCTGGATTCTCCAGGCCCGCGCCGGTGGACGCCGGGAGACAAACTGACCCAGCCGAGCAACCCGAACCTGCAGCGCCCCCTGAAATGGGAACAAGCCGAGGCCTGCGATGACCTCCCATCCCAATTCCGACGGGCGCCGAAGACCGGCCTGCCCCCAGCGGCAGCCTCGCTGGGGTGCAGGGCTCCTGGTCCTCTCCTCCCTGCTGATGGCCCCACTGCCGGTCTGGAGCCAGTCGGCCCTGCTGGATTCCGTGAAGCGCAACCCGGGCAAGGCGAAGGCGATCTGCGCCCAGCTGAAACAGCTGAACAGCCAGGGGATCTCCTACACGAGCCAACAGGCCACCCGGCAGATCGCCAGCCAGGAGAACCTCAGCCCAGCCGACGCTGAAGTGCTCACCACCTATGTGGTGGGCCTGCACTGCCCCGACGTGCGCTGACGCGGGGTGAAGGGGGCAGCCCCAGCAGGGCCAGGGAGCCTTGACGCCTGGCTCACCTGCCGTGACGGCATTCGCCTGGTGAGCCGGATCTGGTCGCCGCCAGGCGACGGACCCTGGCCGGTGCTGTTGATGCGTCAGCCCTACGGCCGGGCCATCGCCTCCACGGTCACCTATGCCCACCCCAGCTGGTACGCCGCCCACGGCTTCCTGGTGGTGGTGCAGGACGTGCGCGGTCAGGGGGACTCGGAGGGAGCGTTCGGGGGGTTCGCCCAGGAGGCCCGCGACGGAGCGGACACGCTCCGCTGGGCCCGCCAGCTGGAGGGCAGCAATGGCCGTCTCGGCTGCTATGGCTTCTCGTACCAGGGGGTCACCCAGCTGCTGAGCGACGCTCCGGAGGCCATGCCCGACTGTCTGGCCCCGGCCATGGCCGGCTGCGATGAGCGGCTGCACTGGGCCAGCAGCGGTGGCGCCCACTGGTGGAGCCTCGGTCTGGGCTGGGGATTGCAGCTGGCGGCCCAGCGCTGCCGCCGCGACGGCGACGGGGCAGGCTGGGCCGCGATTCGCCAGAGCCTGGCGTCAGGCACGTTTCCCACCGAGGGAGCTGCGCTGCTGAAGCGGCACGACCCGGAGGGCATGGCGCAGCGCTGGCTGGCCCTGGATCCGGCTGTCCCCGAGGCGTGGCCGCGCCACGAACCCCAGCCGGGGATCTGGCAGCGGCCGATGCTGCTGATCGGCGGCTGGCATGACCCCCACCTGGAGGGGGTGCTGGACCTGTGGAGCCGGTCCCGCCAGGGCGGTGGGCGGCCACTGCTGCGGATCGGCGCCTGGAGCCACCTCCAGTGGGGTGGCGGGCTTGACCGCCTGCAGCTGGCCTTCTTCCGCCACCACCTGCAGGACGCCCCGCCCGACCCCGAACTGCAGATCCCCGTCGCCCTCCAGGACAGCCGCAGCGGCACGTGGCAGGCCATCCAGGCGGACGCAGGGCACGACACAGCCGGGGGCAGCGTTGCTCAGCAGCGCTGCACCTGGGGGCTGCACACGGATGGGCTGGCCTGCCAGGACAGCCAGGGCAGCCAGCTTGTCCCCCTGGACGGCAGCGGTCCCAGCCGGGAGGCTCAGCCGACCGCAGCGACGACGGTCACGCTCGTGCACGACCCCTGGCGGCCCGTGCCCGGCCGGGGCGGTCACCTCGGCCTTGATGCCGGTCCCTGCGAACGGGACGATCTGGATGGGCGCGGCGATGTGGCCTGTTTCAGCTCCGCTCCGCTCGTCGCGCCGTTGCGGCTGATCGGCCGGCCCCTGCTGCAGATCCCCGTGGCGGCGGATCAGCCGGGGTTCGACCTCTGTGCGGCCCTCGCCGTGGTGGAGGCGAACGGCCGCACCGTGCGGCAGCTGTGCACAGGGGTGGCCCGCCATCTGGGCAGCGGCTGCCGTGAAGCGCGCGCCCGGGAGGTCAGGTTCCAGCCCCTCCTGGCGACCCTGAAGGCGGGGGAACGGCTTCGCCTCTCCGTGGCGGCGGCGGCCTGGCCGCAGATCGCCGTGAATCCAGGCAGTGGCGAGCCCCCCCTCGGACCGGTGGGCCCAGGCCATCGGGTGATCACCCTGACCTTGGCGACGGCCACGGCGACCCTGGAACTGGAGCCCTGCTTCGGAGAGAAAGCTGGGGCAAACTGTGGCGACCTCGTCCCGCCCCCCTGATGCGCCTCACCCTGCGCCCGGGCCACCCTCACGCCGCCGCCCTGCGGCACCCCGTGCTCGCCTGCCTGGCCCTCGGGCTGATGCTCGGCGCCAGCCCGGCCGTGCTCCCGGCGGGCCCGATGCCGGCCCAGGCCAAGCCGGGGGCCCCGGCCGGCGCGACGACAGGGCTGAGCGTGGAGCAGGCCCGCGACGCCGCCAACCGGATCCTCAAAGCCGTGCAGACCCGGGATCCCAATCTGCGCTATGCCCAGTTCTCCCCGGAGCTCCAGGCGATCAGCAGCCCGGCGATGGTGGCGCAGACAATGCGAACCCAGCCGCGGCTGCTCAACTGGACCCTGCTCAGCGTGCGCGGTGGCCTGAGCACCACCACGGTGGAAGCGACCCTCGAGACCAGTGACGGCCCGCGCGACCTGTTCATGGTGCTGAACAGCCAGGGGCAGCTGGCCGGCTATCACCTGGATCTCACCGACGCCAAGGCCAGCCTGGTGGCGGCGGACTTCGTCCGGGCCCTGAGCAGCGGCCACTTCATCACGGCCCGCAGCTTCCTCAGCCTGCCGCTGCAGGAGGAACTCACGCCGGCCATCCTCCAGACCAAGTGGCAGCAGCTGCAGCGGATCACCGGCAACTTCCAGCGGGTGCTGCGGGTGATCGAGGCGGACAGGACCAGCGAGACCCAGCTGGTGCTGGTGAACACCGAGTTCAACCGGGTCACCGACAATCTCTACGTGATTCTCAACACCAACAACGAGATCACGGGGGTTGACTTCCCGAGCGAGCCCAAGCCGCCCGCCCGGGCCGAGGCCCCGGCCAGCTGACCGTCGAGGCTCCGGCTCCGGCCCCCCCGGGCGGAGCACCTAAGCTCGCGGACTCCATGCAGTGCCTCGATGTCGGTCCCCTGTCTCGATTGGATGGTGGACGACGCCCAGCGCCTGGCGGAATGTCGGCATGACCACCCCCTGGCCGTTCTCGGTCCCCAGCCCCTGGAGAACGGCCATTGGGTGGTCAGGGTGTGGATGCCGGAGGCCGAGCGGGTCGATCTGCTCCTCGGGGAGACCGCCCTCACCCTGAGCACGCCGCATCACCCCTGGATCTTCGAGGCCACGGTCGACCACGATCCCGGGCGGCAGTACCGGATCCAGGTGCTGCGCGGGGGCATCGAGCACATCACCCACGATCCCTGGGCCTTCCGCGACGAGTGGATGGGCGAACTGGATCGCCATCTCTTCGCCGAGGGGAACCATCACCACATCTGGCGGCGCATGGGCGCCCACCTCGTGGAGCGCGATGGTGTGGCCGGGGTCATGTTCTGCCTGTGGGCACCGAATGCCCGCAGCGTCTCGGTGATCGGCAACTTCAACGGCTGGGATGGGCGCCACCATCCGATGCAGTCCCGCCTCGGCGGCCTCTGGGAGCTGTTCATCCCCGGGCTGAGCGCCGGCGAGGTCTACAAATACGAGATCCGCACCCAGGCGGGCCACTGCTACGCCAAGGCCGACCCCTACGGCTTCCGCCACGAAGTGCGACCCGCCAACGCCTCGATCGTGCAGCCCCTGGGGGGCTTCCCCTGGTCGGATGGCGCCTGGATGGCGGAGCGGGACAGCCGCAACCCCCTCGACCAGCCCGTGGCGGTGTACGAGATGCACCTGGGGAGCTGGATGCACGGCAGCGCCGACCAGCCCTACATCGAGCCGGACGGGACACCCCGCCCCCCCGTCCCGGCGGCGGACATGAAGCCGGGCGCCCGGCTGCTCACCTACCCGGAACTGGCGGACCGGGTAATCCCCTACGTGAAGGCACGGGGCTTCACCCACATCGAGCTGATGCCGGTGTCCGAGCACCCCTTCGATGGATCGTGGGGGTATCAGGTGACGGGCTGGTACGCCCCCACCAGCCGTTACGGCACACCGGAGGAGTTCCGCGCCTTCGTGGACCGCTGCCATGCCGAAGGCATCGGCGTGATCCTGGACTGGGTGCCGGGCCATTTCCCCAAGGATGCCCATGGCCTGGCCTTCTTCGACGGCGCCCATCTCTATGAGCACGCCGACCCCCGCATCGGCGAGCACAAGGAATGGGGCACGCTGATCTTCAACTACAGCCGCAACGAGGTCCGCAACTTCCTCGTGGCCAATCTGGTGTACTGGTTCGAGGAATTCCACATCGATGGGATCCGCGTGGACGCGGTGGCCTCGATGCTCTACAGGGACTATCTGCGGCCAGACGGGGAGTGGCTGGCGAATGAGCACGGTGGGCGTGAGAACACCGAGGCCGTGCTGTTCCTTCAGCAGGCCAACCATGTGCTGTTCCAGCACTTCCCGGGGGCCCTGTCGATCGCGGAGGAATCCACCACCTGGCCGATGGTGACCCAGCCCACGAACATCGGCGGCCTGGGCTTCAACCTGAAGTGGAACATGGGCTGGATGCACGACATGCTCGATTACTTCGAGCTGGATCCATGGTTCCGCCAGTTCCATCAGAACAATGTGACGTTCTCGATCTGGTATGCCTACACCGAGAACTTCATGCTGGCCCTCAGCCACGACGAAGTGGTGCATGGCAAGAGCCACCTCCTTCACAAGATGCCCGGGGATGACTGGCAGAAGTTCGCGAATGTGCGGGCCCTGCTGGCCTACATGTGGACCCACCCCGGTAAGAAGACCATCTTCATGGGGATGGAATTCGGCCATCGTTCCGAATGGAACGTCTGGGGGGACCTCCAGTGGGATCTCCTCCAGTTCGAGCCTCACCAGGGGCTGCAGCGCCTGATCGACGACCTCAACACCTTCTACAAGTCGGAGCGGGCCCTCTGGGGGGATGACTTCAACGAGTACGGCTTCCAGTGGATCGACTGCAACGACAACCGCCACTCGGTGATCAGCTTCATGCGGCGCGAGAGTGCCACCGGCCGCTGGCTGGTGGTGGTGGCGAACTTCACGCCCCAGAGCCACTCCCATTACCGGGTGGGGGTGCCGGTGGAGGGGTTCTACGCCGAAGTGTTCAACACCGATGCCGAGCGTTACGGCGGCAGCAACCTCGGCAACCTGGGCGGCAAGTTCACCGACAGCTGGGCGGTGCATGGCTACGAGAACTCCCTCGACCTCTGCCTGCCTCCCCTGTCGGTGGTGGTGCTGCAGCGCGACGAAAAGCGCAGCCAGGTGCCGGCGCCGGAACTGACCGCCGCCTGAGACCGAGCGCGCGCCGAGGCTCCAGCGGTGCTCGGCTCCAGGTGGCCGGGCGTTGTCGAAATGTCACGCCGTCGGCCCCAGGCTCCCGGGGCTGACCGGGCCCTTCGGCTAGGTTGCCGGATCGCTTCCCACACCCCGCTCCATGGCCGAAACCGCCCCCCTGCTGCTGCGCGCCGCCCGAGGTGAGCAGGTGGAGCGTCCGCCGGTATGGATGATGCGCCAGGCCGGCCGCTACATGAAGGTGTACCGGGATCTGCGCGACCGCCATCCGGGATTCCGGGAACGTTCGGAGAACCCCGATCTCTCCTACGAGATCTCGATGCAGCCGTTCCACGCCTTCAGGCCCGACGGCGTGATCCTGTTCTCCGACATCCTCACGCCCCTGCCGGGCATGGGGATCGACTTCGACATCATCGAGAGCAGGGGGCCGATCATCGAGCCCGCCATCCGCACCCAGGAGCAGGTGGATGCCCTCCGCCCCCTGGATCCGGCCGAGGCTCTCCCCTTCGTGGGCGAGGTGCTCGGCCGGCTGCGTGCCGACGTGGGCAACGAGGCCGCCGTGCTGGGCTTCGTGGGCGCTCCCTGGACCCTGGCCGCTTATGCCGTCGAAGGCAAGAGCTCGAAGACCTACTCGGTGATCAAGGCCATGGCCTTCCGGGAGCCCGCCCTGCTCCACCAGCTGCTGGGCCATCTGGCCGATTCGATCGCCGCCTACGTGCGCTACCAGATCGACAGTGGCGCCCAGGTGGTGCAGCTGTTCGACTCCTGGGCGGGCCAGCTCAGCCCGATCGACTACGACGTGTTCGCCGCCCCCTACCAGAAGCGGGTGATCGACCAGGTGAAGGCCACCCACCCGGACACCCCCCTGATCCTCTACATCTCCGGCAGCGCCGGGGTGCTGGAACGGATGGCCACCACCGGAGTCGACTTCATCTCCCTCGACTGGACCGTGGACATGGCTGACGGCTGCGCACGCCTGCCGGGCCACGTGGGCGTGCAGGGGAACGTGGATCCCGGCCTGCTGTTCGGCACCCCGGAGGCGATCCGCGAGCGCATCCTCGACACGGTGCGCAAGGCCCGCGGCCGGCGCCACATCCTCAACCTCGGCCACGGCATCCTGCCGGGAACCCCTGAGGAGAACGCCCGCGTGTTCTTCGAGACCGGCAAGGCGGTGAACGAGCTGCTGGGAGCCGCCGTTTGAGCCCAGCCCCCAGCGGTCCCGCCGGCGTCCGACGGCCCCAGCGGATCCTGATCACCGGGGCCAGTGGCTGCGTCGGCCAGTACATCGCCGAGCTCCTCCTGCGCGAGACGGACGCCGAACTGCTGCTGCTGCTGCGGGAACCCAGCAAGCTCACGGCCGTGGCGGCCACGGACCCGCGGATCACCCTCCTGGTGGGCGATCTGCGCGACCTCGGCAGCCCCGGCGCCGACCCCGCCCTCGCCCGGGCGATCGCCGCGGCGACCCGGATCATCCACACCGCGACCGCCTGGGGTGATCCCGAACGCGCCCGGCAGGTGAACGTGGAGGCGGTGAAGACCCTGCTGAGCCTCGCGGATCCGGAACAGCTGGAGCAGGTGATCTACTTCTCCACGGCCTCGGTGCTCGATCGCCGGCTGCGCCTGCTGCCGGAGGCGAGCCAGTACGGCACGGAGTACATCCAGACCAAGGCCCTCTGCCTGCAGCAGCTCGAGGACCATCCCCTGGCTGCACGGATCGTGGCGGTCTTTCCGACCCTGGTGTTCGGCGGCCGGGTCGACGGCAGCGGCCCGTTCCCCACCAGCTACCTCACCGCCGGGCTGGGGGAGGCGGCCCGCTGGCTCTGGCTGGCCCGCTGGCTGCGGGCAGACGCCTCGTTTCACTTCATCCACGCCGCCGACATCGCCCGGGTCTGCCTCGCCCTG
Organism: Aphanothece microscopica RSMan92; assembly: GCF_046613545.2. NCBI lineage: Bacteria > Bacillati > Cyanobacteriota > Cyanophyceae > Chroococcales > Aphanothecaceae > Aphanothece > Aphanothece microscopica. Next base: position 14,662 of record NZ_JBKKKY020000015.1, read on the forward strand.
GCCACCGCACCCCACGAAGCGAATCCGGAAGTCGGTCAGGGGGCGCTGCGGCGGATCGTGCTCGGCCAGCCGGCGGTGGGGGTGAACGAGACGGTGCGGCGGCTGGGCCAGTGGCGAGGTTGCTGGCTGCCGCCCTGGGGCCTCGATCTGCGGGGCTGGCTGGTGGAAGGACTGATCCGCCTGCTGCGCATCGAGGTGAATGCCTGGGACCGCTTCTCGATTCGCCAGCGCCATTTCGTCCATGAACCGATCAGCCCGCCGGAGCGCTTCGGGCGGGTGAGCCATGCCCCCACCCTCGAAGCGGTGTTCGCCGATGCCGGCCTGCCGCATCGCGGGCCGGTGCCGAGGTCGCCGGAGCGATGAGGCGGTGCTGGCAAAGGCTGGTGTGCCCGCTGCTGCTGCTGCTGTGGCTGGTGGGGCTCAGTGCGCCTGCCCAGGCCGCCACCCACCGCCTGCAGCTGGGCAGCGACGAGGGCCTGCTGGCCCTGCAACCCAGCCAGCTCACGATCGCGGCGGGAGACGTGGTGCATGTGGAGGTGGCGGGCCTGGGCCCCCACAACCTGATCGTGGAGGACCACCCGGAGTGGAGCCACCCCAGGCTGGCCTTCAGCCCGGGGGAAAGCTGGGAGCAGCGGTTCGACACCCCTGGGCGCTTCCGCCTCTGGTGTGAACCCCACCGCTTTGCCGGGATGGAGGGCAGCCTCACGGTGACCCCGGCCGCCGGGAGCTGAACGGGACACTTCACCCAGGGAACGGGCGGTGCACCAGGGCAACCCCAGGCGAGGTCTCGGGATGTCGCCTAAGGAGTACCCCCAGGTGTCGCAAATGTTTCGAACCGACGCCCCGGAGGGCACAGCCCCCCGGCCACCCCTTAGGTTTTCGGGGTTGCACGTGCTTTGAAGCGCCCTTCCATGCGCCGACTCTTCTCCCTGATCGCTCTCTGCCTGGCGTTGGTGCTGGGTGCCGCTCCCAGCTACGCCGCCGATGTGGCCCATGGCGGCCAGCTCTTCTCCGCCAACTGCGCCGCCTGCCACATGGGTGGCGGCAACGTGGTGAATGCGGAGCGCACCCTCAAGCAGGACGCCCTCGAGGCCTATCTGGCCAACTACAGCAGCGGCCATGAAGCTGCCATCGCCTACCAGGTGACCAACGGCAAGAACGCCATGCCGGCCTTCGGCGGCAAGCTCAGCGAAGGTGACATCGCCGATGTGGCCGCCTACGTCGAAGACATGGCCTCCAAAGGCTGGGCCTGAGCCCATCGCCGATCGCTCCAGGCTGTTGCGCAGAACCTGAATCGTCCCTCCCCTCCAGGAGCGATCGAAGCTTTGATCCACCTTCAGGAGCCCCGGTCACCGCCGGGGCTCTTTTCGCGTCTGCCGCCAGCCCAGAGCCGGATCCTCACCGGCAGCTCCCCATGACCAACTCGTGAGCCCCAGCGCCTCACGACGCAGCCGGCTCCTGCCTGCGCTGGGCCAGGACTGCGAGGTAGAGCTCTTCCGGAACCTCCCGGATGTCGTATTCACTCGGCAGCACCCCGTGCACATGGCGATGCACCACCAACCAGCAGTTGCGTTCCGGGTCGCGGGCCGTGGCGTCAAAGTCCCTGGAGGCTTCGACCAGCTGGTCGATCAGCTCCTGGGGATAGGGAGGTCCTTCCATGGCGATAGCGTCGATCTGAAGGGACAGGGTGCGCCGCGGCTGGCCCGGCGAAACCCGGCCACAGTAGAAGCGTCTGCAGAGAGCGGTCATGGCCAAAGCCTCCATGGCCAAGCCCCGATGGGGGCGGGGCCTGGGAAGGACAGCCGGATGGCTGCTGCTGGCCAGCGGCCTGACGCTGGAGCTCCCGGCCCAGAGCCAGACGCTCATCACCGGCGGCTGTCCCTGGTTGGTGCCGGTGCGTCAGCGGGAACTGCAGCCCAAACGGCTTCACCCTGCCGAGGTGCCCGGCAAGAACGCCCGGGGATGCCTCTCCCCCCACGATGCCGTTTACGGTCCGGATGGATGTCCTCTCCGCTTGTGTGGTCCCGAGGCGGGGGTCCTGCCGCTGCCACCGCCCGAGACCAGCGGGCCGTGACCTGGCGAGCGCAGGGCTGGTGGCCTGGCGAGCGCAGGGCTGGTGGCCTGGGGATCCTGAAGCTCGGCAACGGTTTCCCGTCCCTTTGACGCCGGCCTGCCCAACCTGAGTTCGGGGCGCCGTACTCCGAGGTACGGCCCCCACGGGTTTCACCCCCGCAGACCCTCCATAGGTTGATTCCAACGCCGCATGTCCGGGAGGTTTTCCGATGCATCCCACCGCCGAACTGTTCACCGAGAAGGCCTGGGGCGCCGTCGTGGCTGCCCAGCAACTGGCCCAGCAGAAACGTCAGCAGCAGATGGAGAGCGAGCACCTGCTCGCCGCCCTGCTGGCCCAGCAGGGCCTCGCGGGGCGCATCCTCGAGAAGGCCGGCGTGGCGGTGGGCAGCCTCAGCCAGAGCGTCGAGAGCTTCATCGCCGGCCAGCCCAGCCTGAATGCCCCCCCCGAGAACGTCTATCTGGGCAAGGGGCTCAATGCCGTGCTCGATCAGGCCGACCAGCTCAAGCAGACCTACGGCGACAGCTACATCGCCATCGAACACCTGCTGCTGGCCCTGGCCATCGATGACCGCTGCGGCAAGCAGCTGCTCTCCCAGGCCGGCACCAGCGCCGACAGACTCAAGGACGCCGTGCAGGCCGTGCGCGGCAGCCAGACCGTGACCGATCAGAATCCCGAGGGCACCTACGAATCCCTGGAGAAGTACGGCCGCGACCTCACCGCCGCCGCCCGCGAGGGCAAGCTCGATCCGGTGATCGGCCGGGATGAGGAGATCCGCCGCACCATCCAGATCCTCAGCCGCCGCACCAAGAACAACCCGGTGCTGATCGGCGAACCGGGCGTGGGCAAGACGGCGATCGTGGAGGGTCTGGCCCAGCGGATCGTCAACGGCGACGTGCCCCAGGCCCTGCAGAACCGTCAGCTGATCGCCCTGGACATGGGCGCCCTGATCGCCGGCGCCAAGTACCGCGGTGAATTCGAGGAGCGGCTCAAGGCCGTACTCAAGGAGGTGACCGCCTCCGAGGGCCAGATCGTGCTGTTCATCGACGAGATCCACACCGTGGTGGGGGCCGGTGCCACCGGCGGGGCCATGGATGCCAGCAACCTGCTCAAGCCGATGCTGGCCCGCGGCGAACTGCGCTGCATCGGCGCCACCACCCTCGATGAGCACCGTCAGCACATCGAGAAGGATCCGGCCCTGGAGCGCCGCTTCCAGCAGGTGTTCGTGGATCAGCCCACCGTCGAAGACACCATCTCGATCCTGCGGGGCCTGAAGGAGCGCTACGAGGTGCACCACGGCGTGCGCATCGCCGACAACGCCCTGGTGGCCGCCGCCGTGCTCTCCAGCCGCTACATCGCCGATCGCTTCCTGCCGGACAAGGCGATCGACCTGATGGATGAATCGGCCGCGCGCCTGAAGATGGAGATCACCTCCAAGCCGGAGGAGATCGATGAGCTCGACCGTCGCATCCTGCAGCTGGAGATGGAGAAGCTCTCGCTGGGGCGCGAGTCGGATGCCGCGAGCAAGGATCGCCTGGAGCGCCTGGAACGGGAACTGGCTGAGCTGCGCGAGCAGCAGAGCAACCTGAATGCCCAATGGCAGAAGGAAAAGGGCTCGATCGATGAACTCAGCGCGATCAAGGAGGAGATCGAACAGGTGCAACTCCAGGTGGAGCAGGCCAAGCGCAGCTACGACCTGAACAAGGCCGCCGAACTGGAATACGGCACCCTCGCGGATCTGCACCGCAAGCTGGCCGCCAAGGAAGCCGAACTCACCGATGGGGACAGCCAGGGCGAGAAGACCCTGCTGCGCGAGGAGGTCACCGAGGACGACATCGCCGAGGTGATCGCCAAGTGGACCGGCATCCCGGTGAGCAAGCTGGTGCAGAGCGAGATGGAGAAGCTGCTCCACCTCGAGGATGAACTGCACACCCGCGTGATCGGGCAGCAGCAGGCCGTCACAGCGGTCGCTGACGCGATCCAGCGCTCCCGCGCTGGCCTCAGCGATCCCAACCGGCCCATTGCCAGCTTCCTGTTCCTGGGCCCCACAGGCGTGGGCAAGACGGAACTCTCCAAAGCCCTGGCCGCCCAGCTCTTCGATGCCGAGGAAGCCATGGTGCGCATCGACATGAGCGAATACATGGAGAAGCACGCCGTCAGCCGCCTGATCGGAGCGCCTCCGGGCTACGTGGGCTACGAGGAGGGCGGCCAGCTCACCGAGGCGGTACGCCGCCGGCCCTACGCCGTGATCCTCTTCGACGAGGTGGAGAAGGCCCACCCCGATGTGTTCAACGTGATGCTGCAGATCCTCGATGACGGTCGCGTCACCGATGGGCAGGGCCGCACGGTGGATTTCACCAATACCGTGCTGATCCTCACCAGCAACATCGGCAGCAGTTCGATTCTCGATCTGGCCGGTGATCCCGCCCGCCATGGCGAGATGGAGAAGCGGGTGAACGAGGCCCTGCGGGCCCACTTCCGCCCCGAGTTCCTCAACCGGCTCGATGAATCGATCATCTTCCACAGCCTCAAGCAGGATGAACTCCGCGAGATCGTGGAACTGCAGGTGCAGCGCCTGGCGGCCCGGCTCGAGCAGAAGAAGCTGGGGCTCCAGCTCAATGCCGATGCCCTCGACTGGCTGGCCGGGGTGGGCTACGACCCGGTGTACGGCGCCAGGCCCCTGAAGCGGGCGATCCAGCGGGAGCTGGAAACCCCGATCGCCAAGGGCATCCTGGCTGGCACGTTCACCGGCGGCCACACCATCACGGTGGATGTGGAAAGCGGGGTCAACGGCCCAACCGGCGAGCAGCGGAGGCTGCGGTTCCAGCAGAGCGACCCCGCCCAGCTTCCCGTGCTGGTCTGAAGCCGCGGACGATGGGCTGGCTGCCGGGGCCCCGGGAGGCTCAGGCGGCCAGCCCAGCGGCCAGGGCCTCATCGCTGTGCCAGCTGGAGATCCCCTCCAGCACCGGCTCGATCCCCAGCTCGGCCCGCAGCTCCACGAGGTTCTGCTCCATGCGCTCCTCCCACCGCACCGGGAACAGGGGCTGGGCCGCCAGCCCCATCTCCAGGCCGCGGCTGATCATGCGAAACACATAGGCTGTGGTGCGGGCCTGTTCCTGCTCGCTCTCGAGATCCGTGATCGGGGTGTCGGTGCGCAACCAGGACATCAGCAGCCCGATCAGATCGGTGAAGGCCAGCCCCGGGTGGGAGTACTGGGCCACGCTGAGGCTGATCACCCCGAGTTCGCCGAAGTTATCGAGGCTGAAACCGGTGAGGATGTGGTGGATGTCGTGGGTGGCGAACACCCGGTAGTTGATGTAGTCGGCGTCGGTTTCGAGGTTGTTGAAGAACTCCGGTTTCGGGAAGAAATTGATGTCGTAACCGAGGGTGGCCATCACCGTGCCGTAGGTGTGACCCAGGCTCCCCTTCGGCATCGCCTTCAAGGCCTCGATGTCGTAGGGCCCGCAGGGCCGGCGCTGCTCCACCCACTCCCAGCTGGCCGGGTCGCGCTGCAGACGGGTGCGGCAGAGCTGCATCGGCCGCGACTCCCGAAGCCGGTGGGACAGGGCGAACACGTTGTGGGCCGACTGGCCGGCCCCCAGAGCCAGATCGGCCAGATCGAGAAACTGCTGGATCGATTCGGCGCTGGCGACCCGATCGAGGTAGCGGAACCCCATGCCAGGAGGGCAAACCGTCAAGCTTGGCACGGCCCGGCAGCCACGCCGCTCCCCTGCAACCAGGGGGGCCTGGTGCCGCGATCGCTACCGGCCGGCCCCCTCGGCCGCGAGGGCATCGATCCGTCGCGCCAGCTCCAGATCCAGATCGGACAGGCCGCCGGTGTCGTGGGTGGTGAGGTCCACCACCACCCGGTTCCACACATTGCTCCACTCCGGGTGGTGGCCCATGGCTTCAGCCACCAGGGCCACCTGGGTCATGAAGCCGAAGGCCGCCACGAAGTCGCTGAAGCGCAGCTCACGATGGAGCTTTCCGTTGAGGAGACTCCAGGCGGGGAGCTCACGCGACAGGGCGTTGATCTGCTCGGGAGTGAGGGGGATGGCAGCCATGGAGGAGGGTCGGTGGGGGCGCTCAGGCTGGCGCAGCCGGGTCGATGGCTTCAGCCTCCGAGTTCGGAGAGGAGCTCAGGAACTGCGGCCGAACAGGATGGGGCGGTAGGTGGGCGTGGCGTTCTCGGAGTCGCTCCATCGGATCGAGCAGGTGGTCGCCCTGGCGTTGCGGCGCCCCAGCCGCCAGTAGCGCATGCCGGTCACGGTGGTGCCGGCGGGACGCAGCATCTGGGCGCGGTTGCAGGCATCCACCTCCGACACGTAGGAGGTGTAGCTCTCCGAGCCGCCGAGAACCTTCACGCGGGAGGAGGAATCATCCGGCTGGCGGGTGGAGGCGTCTTCAACCTGGGGGGAGGAGGCTTCCTCAGCCCGGCCCGGCAGACCTGACAGGCCAAGGCAGAGCAGGGCGGCGAGGGAGCCGGTCAGGAGGGGGCGGGACATGGGCTGCAGGAACGGCGGTGGGCCCGGAGGTGCTGAGGGCAAGTTAGGGCCGAATCGAAACCCTGCCCAGGACTGCCCCCCGCAGGCAGCAATCCGTCAGGTAGCCATGGCTCAGCTGCCGATCAGGTGGAGGCTCAGACGGCGGCGCTGTCCCAGCCGCCGGTGCTCCCAGAGGTAGACGGCCTGCCAGGTGCCGAGCACGAGGCTCCCCTCCTGGAAGGAGAGGCTGAGGCTGGTGGCGGTCAGGGCGGTGCGGATGTGGGAGGGCATGTCATCCGGGCCCTCGTCCGCATGGCGGTAGGGCTGCCGGGGCCCGGCAGCGCCCGCCGGCACGATCCCCTCCTGGGGCACCAGGGCCCTGGCAAAGCTGGTGAGGTCCTGCAGCACCCGTGGATCGGCGTTCTCGTTGATGGTGAGCGAGCAGGAGGTGTGCAGACAGACCAGGGTGGCGGTGCCGAGCGTCAGGCCGCTCGCCTGGATTTCGGTGTTGAGAGCCCCGGTGAGATCAGTGAACCCCTCCCCGGAGGTCTGCACCGCCAGCATCCTCAGGAACTGGCGCAGCATGGGCGCTAGGCAGGACTGTCCTGCCTAGCATCACCCGAGTGATCGATCCGTCCCATCGAGCAGACCATGCGTGGCGTTGCGACGGCCCTGCTCGCCCTGCCGGCGACTTTCCTGCTCAGCCTGCCGGCCGAAGCCCAGCGGGTGGTCAGGAAGCTCGATTGGATGTGTCCCCTGGGCTACGTCGACATGCTCAACGGCAGCTGCAGCACCCTGGGGTTGATGCACTACACCGTGAGACCCACCCATGGCCAACCCTGCCCCCCAGGCTGGATGAATGTGGGCGGAAAGTACTGCCGTAAAAAGTGAGCCAACCGACCCAGCCCAGCTCCGCCCGGCCTCCGAAGCTGCGCATCCTCTTTGACGGAGCCTGTCCCCTCTGCCGCCGTGAGGTGACCTTCCTTCGCCGCCGGGACCGACAGCGCCATGGTGCTGACGCTCGGCTGGCGTTCATCGACATCGATGCCGCGGACTATGAACCCGCTGCCCACGCCGGGATCGACTACGCCGCCGCGATGGGTCGGATCCATGCCATCACCGATGACGGCACCGTGCTCACCGATGTGGAGGTCTTCCGCCAGGCCTACGCCCTGATCGGTCTGGGTTGGCTCTATGCCCCCACCAGCTGGCCCCTGGTCCAGCCCCTGATCGATGGCGCCTACCGCCTGTGGGCAGCGGCCCGGCTTCGGTTCACCGGTCGCCCCAGCCTGGAGGTCCTCTGCCAGGAGCGCTGCGGACCACGCCTGCCGGTCCATCCCTCGGTGGAGGCGTGAGCCCCGACGTCCCTTCCCCCGGCACCGCCCCCTCCACCCCGCAGCCGGCCGTGGATCTGGTGGTGGTGGGCAGCGGACTGGGGGGGCTCTGCGCCGGAGCCGTGGCGGCCCGTCATGGCCTGGAGGTTCTGGTGCTCGAAGCGCACGACCGGCCCGGGGGAGCCGCCCACGGCTTTGCGCGCGGCGGCTTCCAGTTCGAGTCCGGCCCCTCGCTCTGGTCCGGCCTCGGGCGATGGCCCAGCGCCAATCCGCTGGCCCAGGTGCTGCGGGCCGTGGGGGAGACCGTCCCGGTGGCCACCTACCGCAGCTGGGGTCTGCTGCTGCCGGAGGGATCGCTGCGGATCGGCGTGGGCCTGGATCCATTCCTGGAGGTGGTCCGGCAGCTGCGCGGTCCGGCGGCGGCCGAGGAGTGGTCCGCCTTCATGGCCTGGCTGGCCCCGTTCTGCCAGGCAGCGCGCCAGCTGCCGCTGCTGGCCCTGCGGCCGGGCCTGGGGCTGGCCGCCACCCTCAGCGGGGGGCCTGGACTGGCCCTGCTGGGACAGGCCGGGAGGCTGGCCAGCCTGGGCGGAGCCTTCGGCCCGCTGGCCCGGCGCCGTCTGCGCGATCCCTTCCTGCTCCATTGGGTGGATCTGCTCTGCTTCCTGATCTCAGGGATGCCGATGGAGCACACCAGTGCCGCCGCCATGGCCACCCTGTTCGGGGAATGGTTCGAGCCAGAGGCCAGCCTCGACTACCCCCTGGGCGGCAGTCCGGCGGTGGTGGAAGCCCTGGTGCGCGGTCTGCGCCGCCACGGCGGTGCGCTGCGCACCCGAGCTCCCGTGGGCGAGATCCTCGTGGAGGACGGCCGTGCCCGGGGAGTTCGCCTGGCCGACGGGGAGCGGATCCTCGCCCGGCGGGGAGTGATCGCCAACACCAGTCCCTGGGATCTGCTGCCGCTGCTGCCCGCCGACGCGATCCCGGCCCGCTGGCGAGGACGCCAGGACGCCACGCCCGCCTGCCGCAGCTTTCTGCACTGGCATGTGGGCCTGCGCTCCAGCCCCGCGATGGGCGACCTGCCGATCCACCACGTCTGGGTCGGTGACTGGCAGCGGGGCATCGACGCGGAGCGCAACATGGCCGTGCTGTCCATGCCGTCGCTGCTCGATCCCTCCCTGGCTCCGGCGGGCCATCAGGTGCTGCACGGCTACACCCCCGCCAACGAGCCCTGGGAACTCTGGCGCGATCTCGAACCGGGAAGCCCCGCCTACGCCAGGCTCAAGGCAGAACGCTGCAGCCTGTTCCATCGCGTGCTGGAGCAGCTGGTTCCCGATTGGCAGGAGCACGTGGTGCTCGAACTCCAGGGCACGCCCCTGACGCATCGGCGCTTCCTGCGGGTGCACCAGGGAACCTACGGGCCGGCCTGGCCCGCCGATCGGGGCCCCTTCCCAGGGGGGAGCACGCCGATCGAGGCTCTGGTGCTCTGTGGCGCTGGCGTCTTCCCCGGGATCGGCGTTCCGCCCGTCGCGGTGAGCGGAGCCATGGCGGCCCATCGGTTCGTCACGGCGAAGCAGCAGCGCGCGCTGCTGGAGGAACTGCGTCTGGCGCAGTGAGAGCGCGATCGTCGTCTCCGGCCAGGGGGAGCAGCCAGCCGGCCCCGGTCCGCCGTCAGAGTGGGGCGAGCACCCGGGCCGAGCGTCTGACCATGACCTCCATCACCTGCCACTACAGCGGAGGGCTGCGGTGCCGCGCGGAACACGGCCCATCGGGCAGCTCCCTGGAGACCGATGCCCCGGTGGACAACCAGGGGCAAGGCGCTTGTTTCTCCCCCACCGATCTGATCGCCACGTCCCTGGCCACCTGCCTGCTGACGATCATGGGAATCGTGGCGGAGCGGCATGGCTGGCCCCTGGAGGGCGCCTCGGCCCGGGTGGAGAAACGCATGAGCAGCGGCCTGCCCCGGCGGATCGCGGCTCTGGAGGTCTGGCTCACCCTGCCGGAAGGGCTGGACGCCCAGCAGCAGGCGACCCTGCGCAGGGCGGCGGAGACCTGTCCGGTGAAAACCAGCCTTGACGGGGCCGTGCCGATGACGCTGCACTGGGAGAAGGACGGATCGGGAAGCAGCGGAGGTTCCGGCGACACGTCCGGGACCTGAGGCCAGAAGCAGCGCAGGATCAGGCGACCGGGCTTTCGGTCCCCCAGCTTCCGGTGCCCGAGCTTTCCGTACCCCAGAGCGACACCAGAGCAGCGCGGTCGGAACCCGTCAGTGAATCAAACCCACGACGGGTGAAGTAGGACATCAGAGTATCGCTGGTGTCGTAGCGGTAGTTAAAGCCATCGCCGTAAGGGTGATCCAACCCAAGCACATGCAGAATCTCGTGCTTGATCGTCACCCTTTCGTCCATTCCCACGAGGCCCCGCCTCATGTTCTGCCAGGTCACATCGTAACCATCCTTCGTGAAGAAGGTGGATCCGATCACATTTGGATCGAGATAACGCTTCAGTGCATAGATGTCCATGACGGCCTCCTCCCTGGAAGGCACACGCTCGAAGGAAAGGCCGGTCAGCTTGTCAATCCCGTTCAGGAACCTTCGAATCAGCCGCGATTCTCTCCACGACATCGCCGTGGTGGCCCTGCGGCGCCCCCCGACCATTCGCACACCGGATTGCCGTTCCAGGTAGTAGGTGACAACCTTCGCGGCGCCCGTGAAGCGGGTCAGGCGATCGGCCAGCCTCGGGTTGACGATGCCGTCGATCGGAATGCCCACAGCTCCGCGGCAGACGCGCGCTCAACCCTAGGGAGGCGGCTCCAACGCCGCCAGGCTGTTCCATGGCCAGGCGCCATGCTGGGAAGCCGCACGATCCCGCCCCATGGCCGTACCGGGCACGGCGCTCCGGCGCCTCCGCGACCACCTGCATCAGACCCGGCTGCTGGGATCGATCAGCAGTGCGCTCTACTACGACCAGAACACTGTGATGCCGGCGGCCGGGGCCGAGTGGCGGGGCCAGCAGCTGGCACTGCTGGCGGGTGAACTGCATGAGCGCCAGAGCAGCGCGCCCTACACCGAACTGCTGGTGGCGGCTGAGGCGGAGCTCGACAGCGAGGCGCCACCGGAGCTGCGACGCAACCTGGAGCTGCTGCGGCTGGAGCTGGGGCGCCAGCGCTGTCTGGACCCAGCCCTGGTGAGTGCCCTGGCCAAGGCCCAGTCCCGGGGCAATGCCGTCTGGCAGGACGCCCGCGCCCGCAACGATTTCGGGACCTTTGCTCCTGCGCTCGCCGAGCTGATCAGCCTGCGCCTGGAGCAGGCCAGCCAGCTGGCTGCTGCCGAGCCGGTGGCCCGCAGCCCCTGGGAAATCCTGGCCCAGCCCTTTGAGCCGAATGTGAGCAAGGCCCGGCTCGAGGAGCTGTTTGCCCCCCTCAGGGCTGGGCTGCCGGCGTTGCTCCAGCGGGTGGCTCCCAGCAGCACTCCGGAGGGCTCCGGCGGCGATCTGGCCGAGGCCCTGCAGGAGCGGCTCTGCGCCGAGCTGCTGGACAGCTGGGGCTACGACCCCCAGCGCTGCCAGCGCTCGCGGTCGGCCCACCCCTTCTCCTGCACCGTCGGCCCCCAGGACTTCCGCATCACCACCCGGGTGGTGCCAGGCCAGCCGCTGTCGGCCTTTCTGGCCACCGCCCACGAGTGGGGCCATTCGCTCTACGAGCAGGGCCTGCCCCGCACCGACGACCACTACTTCCCGTGGCCCCTGGGGGAAGCCACCTCGATGGGAGTGCATGAATCCCAGTCGCTCTTCTGGGAGTGCAGGGTGGCCCGCAGCCGGGCCTTCGCCGAGCGCTGGCACCACCGCTTCTGCCAGGGGCTGGGCAGCGATCCCTGGAACGGGGCCTTCGGCTTCTGGCGCGCCCTCAACCCGCTGAAACCGGGCCTGATCCGCGTGGAGGCCGATGAGCTCAGCTACGGCCTGCACATCGTGCTGCGCTTCGAACTGGAGCTGGCCCTGCTGGAGCAGGCCATGCCGGTGGAGGAACTCCCCCACCACTGGAACCGGCGGATGGGCGAACTCCTCGGTGTCCGGCCCGCCAGCGACGCCGAAGGATGCCTGCAGGACATCCACTGGGCCGAGGGACTGTTCGGTTATTTCCCCTCTTACGCCCTCGGCCATCTGATCAGTGCCCAGCTCGCCGAGGCCCTCGAGCGCGATCTCGGCGGAGCCGGGGCGATCGAAGACTGCGTGGCCCAAGGGGAGGAAGAACGGCTGCAACAGTGGCTGGCCCGCCATGTCTGGCCCCTCGGCCGCCAGGTGGATGGGGAGGAACTGGTGGCGCAGGTCTGCGGCAGCGCCCTCTCCGCTGCACCCTTCCTGGCCTATCTGGAGCGGAAGCTGGGGCAGCTGCAGGGCTAGCGCAATCGGCTCCGGAGCCGATCCCTAGGATGCCGGCCGCCCACCGAACCTGCTTGATGGCGAACATCGACCACGCCCCCAGCCGCACGATGCTGAACCTGCTGCATGTGCTGCCGGCCTTTGCCGATGAAGCGGAGCTGCGGCTGAACGCGATCGTGGAGCTCAACTCCATGACGATCAACAAGTACGAGCTGATCACCGAAACCGGCCACCTGAAGCTCGATCGCGTGGGCTACTCCTCGCTGGCCTATCCCTTTGCCTACGGCTGCATCCCCCGCACCTGGGACGAGGACGGCGACCCCCTGGATATCGAGATCGTGGGCGTCACCGAACCCCTGGTTCCAGGCTCCCTGGTGGAGGCTCGGATCATCGGCGTCATGAAATTCGACGATGGCGGTGAGGTCGACGACAAGGTGATCGCCGTGCTGGCGGACGACAAACGGATGGACCACATCACCAGTTACACCCAGCTGGGGGATCACTGGCTCAAGGAGACCCAGTACTACTGGGAGCACTACAAGGACCTCAAGAAGCCCGGCACCTGCAAGGTGAATGGCTTCTTCGAGAGCGCCGAAGCCGTGACCATCGTCAAGGCGTGCGAGGCCCGCTACCAGGCTGAGATCGACGCCAAACTGGTGAACTGAGGCGCCGCGCGCCACCCGGGCGGCCGCTCCTGTTTCCTGCCGGGAACGCCGCCCCAGCCCTCGTCCCAGCCACCATCCCCGATCCGATCCATTGCCGTGATGCAGCCCCACCGCCCCACCCAGTTCCAGCGGTTCGGCGCCGGAGCCCTCGGACTCCTCAGCGCCGCTCTCCTGGTGCCCCTGGGACAGACCGCAGGCTGGACGGCCGAGGCCACGGCGCCCAGCGCAGCCCCCGGCAGCAGCACCAGCTCGAGCACCACCACCGTGGTGCCGGCCACGGTGAACCGCGAAATCGTGCTGGAGCTGGGCAGGCGCCAGATCAGCCTGCGGGAGAACGGCAAGGTCGTGGGCAGCTGGCCGGTGGCCATCGGCGATCCCAGCACCCCCACCCCCGTGGGGCGCTTCGCGGTGGAGAACAAGGTGATCAATCCGCGCTACCAGAGCACCCGCAGCGGCAAGGTCAACGCCACCGTCGGGCCCCAGGGGCCTCTGGGGGACCGCTGGATCGGCTTCAAGCAGAGCGGTGCCAACCAGTACGGCATCCATGGCACCCCCACCGCCTGGGCCTGGACCGTCACCTCCCGCGCGGCCGTCTCCAATGGGTGCGTGCGCATGCTGACCCCCCACGTGCGCGAGCTGTTCGATCGGGTCGAGGTGGGGACCCCGGTGATCGTCCAACGCTGAGGCCCTGAACGGGGCTCCATGGGCGCCATCGGGACCCCGCTCGTCCCCCGCTCCATGCACACCATCACTGAACCGAAAGAGATTCTTGAGATCGCCCCCCGGCATGGACGAATCTGAGGGGCTTGAGCGTAAGTTTCCGGTTCAGATTTGTGGCCGATGATTCCTGTGCATCCCCCGCATTCACACCAGGGTGGAGCCGGAGAGCTGTCCTCCTGCTCTGGCGGTGGTGCCGGAGCGCGCGGCAGCTGGGGTCAGGTGATGGAGCAGGAGCACAGCACGGCCCTCAAATGGTCCAGCGACGGGGAACTCTCCGTGCTCGACCTGCATCGGATCATCGCCCGTCTGGCCGATGCCGACCCCATCGCCAGCGGACTGGATGTGAGCCACTTCGGCGCCGTGCAGCGCGAGCAGGCCTGAATCTCCCTGTGGGCCTGAAGCAGCCCTGACCGGCGACCCTCAGGGCTGCGCCGGCAGCATCATCCGGCGGGCAAGGGCTCTGGCCATGCCGTCCCGGCTGGCCAGTCCCCGCAGCGAGGCCACCGCCAGGCCGGGATTCGGCAGGCCATGGGGCAGAACCCCGGCCCGGATCGCCTCCACCGCGAACACCGGCACCTGGCGGCAGCCCGTGGGGGCGAGCTGATCCTCCAGCTGCGCCAGATGGGCCGATTCAGGCAGCCAGACCAGATCGCCCCGGAGGCAGTCCCGCAGCAGAGGCGTGGCGCCGGACCGAGCGCCGGGGGAGTCCGAGCGGGCGCTGATCACCCGCTGAAGATCCGCCAGGGTCACCAGGCCGATCACCCACTGCCCCTCGGCCACCACCAGGCAGTGACCATGGGCCGCCACCAGCTCGGCCAGGGCTGTCACGGCCGGAGACTCCGCCGGCAGCACCAGGGGAGCTTCGGGTTCGAAGGCCTCGCTGACGCCGACGGCGGCGAGTTCACGCCGGCGGCGCTCCTCCTCGGCGTCGGGGCCGAGCAGACCGGGATCGCTGATCCCCTGCCAGCGTTCCACCAGGAGAGCACTCAAGCCGGCAGCCGCCATCAGCGGCAGCACGATCCGGATGTCATGGGTGAGCTCGAACAGCAGCAACAGGGCCGTGAGCGGCGCCCGCGCGCTGCCCGCCAGCACGGCCGCCATGCCGACCATGGCATAGGCGGGTGGCTCGGCAATCGGCAGGTGCAGCCAGCCATCGCCCAGCACCTGGCCGTAGCAGTTGCCCAGCACCGCTCCCAGCACCAGGGAGGGGGCAAAGCCACCGCCCACGAACCCGGTGGCATTGCTGATGGCCGTGGCCAGCAGCTTCATCCCCAGCAGCACCAGCAGGGCCAGCAGGGGGATGCCCCCGTCGCGCCCGAGCAGGGCCTCGATCGTGTCGTAGCCGACGCCGAGCACCTGGGGAAACCCCAGGGCCATCACGCCCACCGCCGCCCCCCCCAGGGCCGTGGGAAGTCCGACCGGCAGGCGGGCCAGCGCGCCTTGCAGCCGATCGCTGCGGCCCAGGGCAAGCACCGTCAGGAGCAGCCAGGACACCAGGCTCGCCAGGAGCCCAAGCCCCAGGTACAACGGCAGCTCCAGGGGTGAACGCACCTCGTAGGCCGGCAGCCGCAGGATCGGTGCATCCCCGAGCACCAGCTGGGTCACCAGGGCCGAGGCGACCGCCGCCACCAGCACCGCCCGCAGACTCGGCCGGCCCTGAATGGCGCTGAAACTCCCCTCGAAGGCAAAGAACACCCCGGCGATGGGGGCCTTGAAGCCGGCAGCCAGCCCCGCCGCCACCCCCGCCGCCACGAGGGCTTTCTGGCTCTGGGGAGGCAGCCCGGCCCGCAGGGCGACCCAGAGGCCCAGGTTGCCGCCGCTTTCCACACTCGGGCCCTCGGGGCCCAGGGAAGCGCCGCTGCCGAGGCTCAGGGAAGCACCCAGCAGCCGCAGGGCTGGAAGCCGGGGCATGGGGGGGACAGCCCCATCCGCCATGGCCAGCAGACTGGGGAGGCCGGGCCCGAGATCGCCGCCCAGACGGCGCAGCAGACCCACGGCCAGCCCCCCGAGGGTGGGGACGACCACCACCGGCCAGAGGTTGATCCAGTCGGGCAGCCCGGAGACGGGCAGGGGGGGCGGCTCGAGGCTGGCGGGCGGCGGCGGCAGAAATCCCAGCCCCCCCAGGCCGATCTGCAGCAGGGCGCGCAGGGGTGTGCCGCTCTGGGGCGGCAACTGGACCAGCTCGGGCGGGGGCTCGCTCAGAGGTGCACGACCGACGCTGAGGAGCACTTCGACGAGGGGACCGAACAGTCCGTTGTTGATCAGACCGAGCAGCTCGTGGAAAGCCACCACCGCGAGCCCGGTGAGGCCGCCGACCAGGGCGGCCCAGGCGAGCAGGTTCCACTGAAAGGGCTGGCGGCCAGCCTCGGCGGAGCCAGGCGTTGGGGCCTCAGGCCTCGGGCCGGACGCTTGCAAAGATCTCCTCCAGGATCTCGCCAGCCCCCTGCTCCCTGAGGCGGTGCGCCAGGCCCCTGCCGATGGCCTCCGGGTCCTCCTGCGGCCCACGCGCTTCATCGCGGATCAGCCGGAGACCATCGAGGCTGGCCACCATGCCGGTGAGGATCAGCTCGCCGGTGTCGTCGTCGCCGCTGAAGCGGGTGTTGACCCCGATCGGCACCTGGCAGCCCCCCTCGAGCTCGTGCAGGAAGGCCCGCTCCGCCAGGCAGCGACGGGCTGTGGGGAGGTGCTCGAGCACCTTGATCTGGGCCAGCACGGCCTCATCCCCCTCGCGGCACTCGATGCCCAGGGCACCCTGGCCGACGGCATGCAGGGAGATCGAGGGATCGATCAGCTCATGGATCCGCCCGCCCAGGCCCAGGCGACCCAGCCCCGCGGCGGCCAGGATCAGGCAATCGAACTCGCCGGCATCCAGCTTTTCCAGCCGGGTGATCACATTGCCCCGCACGTCCTTGAAGGTGAGGTGGGGGAAGTGATGGCGCAGCTGGGCCAGCCGGCGCAGGGAGCTGGTGCCGACGACCGCACCCTCCGGCAGGGTCGCCAGGCTCCTGTCGCTGTGTTTGGCGTGCACGACGAGGGCATCGGCCGGGTCTTCCCGCTCGGTGATGCAGCCGAGCATCAGCCCTTCGGGCAGGTTGGTCGGCAGGTCCTTGAGGCTGTGGACGGCGATGTCCGCCCGGTCCACCAGCATCTGGGCTTCCAGTTCCTTGGTGAAGAGCCCCTTGTCGCCGATCTTGGCCAGGGCCACATCCAGGATCTTGTCCCCCTGGGTGGCCATCGCCTCGATGCTGATCTCCAGGCCGGCGTGGGCCCTGGCCAGCTCATCGCGCACCCAGTGGGTCTGCACCATGGCGAGCTGGCTGCGGCGGGAGGCAATGCGCAGGGTGGAGCCGGCCATCGAGAACCTTCGGTTGGCAGTCGAACTGCCGATCAACAGCCGCCCAGCCTAGGGACTGACGTTCCCGCAGCAGCCGCTTGCGATGGTCCGTGATCGGGTTGGAGGTTCGGCAGTCCCTCGCAGGGCCATCAGGCCCTTCAGCCGAAGCAGTCGAGTGGCAGGGGGCCCCACGTATCCTCCACCGCCGGCTCGGCCGGGTTGTGGCCCGTGATCAGCAATCCCTCCCCGAGTCCCTGCTCACGGCGCAGCAGAAACCGTCCGGTGTGCTGGTTGGCCTTCAGGAACACCGGACCCTCGACCATCTCGAGGCTCTCACCGGCCGGGTCCGGCTCCAGGGGTTGCCAGCCGAGCTCGGACTCCAGGGAACGCAGCACCTGCACCGCCTGCCTGGCCGTGGGGGCCATCACCCCGACCGTGAACCAGTCACAGGCCTGCATGCGGAGCAGAAGCTCGCTGCGCAGCTGCTCACGCTGGGAGGCGTCGAGGTGGGGAGCCGTGCGGAGGCCCCGGAGGTCGGCAAGGGCTTCAGCCATCAGAGGTGGAACACAACGGTCCCCTCCTACAGGATGGTCGAGCGACCCGGGGTCCGCCGAGGGGGGAGGGGGCCGAGAGTTACTTGATGTATTCCTTCAGCACGCCGTTCCGGTTGGGATGGCGCAGCTTGCGCAGGGCCTTGGCTTCGATCTGGCGGATGCGTTCCCGCGTGACATCGAAAATCTGGCCGATTTCCTCCAGGGTCTTCATGCGGCCGTCATCGAGGCCGTAGCGCAGCCGCAGCACATCCCGTTCCCGGGGGCTGAGGGTGGCCAGCACACCTTCCAGATCTTCGCGCAGCAGGTTCTTGGCGACGTCCTGCTCGGGGTTTTCGATGTCGGCTTCGATGAAGTCACCGAGACGGGAATCCTCTTCCTTGCCGATCGGCGTCTCCAGGGAGATCGGCAGCTGGGCACTCTTGGCGATGAAGCGCAGCTTCTCGATGGTCATCTCCATCGACTCGGCGATCTCCTCCTCCGTGGGCTTGCGGCCGAACTCCTGGGAGAGGGTCTTGGTGGTTTTCTTGATGCGCGAAATGGTCTCGTAGAGGTGGACCGGCAGCCGGATCGTGCGGCTCTGGTCGGCAATGGCGCGGGTGATCGCCTGACGGATCCACCAGGTGGCATAGGTGGAGAACTTGTAGCCCTTCTCGTGGTCGAACTTCTCGGCGGCGCGGATCAGGCCGAGACTGCCTTCCTGGATCAGGTCCTGGAAGCTCAGGCCCCGGTTCATGTACTTCTTGGCGATCGACACCACCAGCCGCAGGTTCGACTGCACCATCTTTTCCTTGGCCCGGCGGCCGAGCATCAGCCGGCGGCGGAACTTGATCAGGGGCATCTCCACCAGGGCCGCCCATTCCTTGGTGTCCGGATAGTGGCCGTGGTCGGCCTCGAACTGGGCCGCCAGCTCCTCCAGCTGGAGCAGGTCGGCGATCTTGCGGGCCAGTTCGATTTCCTCGTCGGGCCTCAGCAGACGAATGCGGCCGATTTCCTGCAGATAGACCCGGATCGAGTCCTCGGTGTAGACCCCCTTGGGGCCGACCTTGATGCTCGCCAGCGCCTTGGCCGCCTTGTCGTCCTTGTCGGCCGTTTCTGCCGGAGAGGCCGAGGCCGAGGCGAGCAGCTGGTCCGCCGCCGCATCCAGATCAGCCGTGGAGCCGGGCTTGGCGCCTGCTGCCTTGGCGGTCCGGGAGGCGGCCTTGGGCTTGGCGGAGGACTTGGCGGCGGCCTTGGCCTTGCCCCCGGCCGCAGCCTTGGGCTTCGGGGCGACCTTGCTGGCCGTGGTGTCTGGTTCCTGGCCTGAACCCTTGGCGGTCACCTGGACCGCCCCCCCCGCTGCCGTCGCCACCATCAGGATCTCGGGAGCGGACTTGGGGCTGGCAACTGCAGGGCTCATGGACGAACGGGCGGCTGGGACGAAAGGGTGAACGGGGAGACGGGGATCCTGGTGGACGGGAAGAGGCACGCTCTGGCCGGGCCTGAGAAACAGGCGGCGGGCTGCCTGGGGGACGGCTGGGAGCTGGACGGCCAGGAACCGGAACGAACAGCGATGGGGATGCACCGCGGTGCGAACAGACCAGCCAGGCCTCAGGACCAGTCTTCCACCGTGGGGTGGACGACTGAAACCAAGACGAAGCCTGCGCAGCAGGGGACAACTCCCTCGGGAGCTACCCAGCGGCGACCGTCAGGTCAGGGGTGGACGTCAGACAGGAGAGCGGGGGCGGTCAGCGGCTGGGCCAACGGTGGAAAAAGCTGTCGGCAGCGCATGGAGGTGGCCGGAGCCGGAGCAGTGCTGTCAGGGGTGGTCGCAGACCGGAGGGCTTGGATGGGGGTAATCCCAGGGCTCTCTCTTCAGGTCTTCCCACTGGACGGAACTCTGCCTGGTTCCGACGGCAGCCATTGGACTGCCCAACAGCACCATCCTATGAATGCCCGGAGACCTTTGCAAGTTTGCTGAGCCCGTGGCTGCAGATCTGGCTCGAGGCCGGCCGCGAGGGACAGGTGTTCACCTATGCCAATCCCCTGGATCTGCCTGTGGGCATCGGGGATCTGGTGCAGGTCCGGCTGCAGGGCCGCCTGCACAGCGGCCTGGTCGTCGACGGCCTCCGGCAGCCCCCCGAGGAACTCCGGGGCCGCCGGCTGCTGCCGGTGGAGGCGATCCTGCAGAGCGCCGCCGTCGACGGGACGTGGCAGAGCCTGATCACGGCTGTGGCAGGACACTGCCACACCAGTGTCTTCAAGACCCTGAAAAGTGCCCTGCCGCCGGGCTGGCTGGGGCAGCGGCGGGCCAGCCGGACCGGGGCGCCCCGACCGATCTGGGTGGTGGAACCCGTCCGGCCGGTCGGAGGGGATGAGCGCCTGACGGAGCGCCTGACAGAGCGCCAGCGGGCCCTGCTCAGCCATCTGGAGAGCGCAGCCGCCCCCGTCCCCCTGCGGGAACTCTGCGGCAGAGCCGGATTCAGCCGCAGCGTGGTGCAGGCGCTGGAAGGCCGGGGACTGCTGCGGCGCAGGGCCGCCCGACCCGGAGGAGAAGGCGGCTGCAGCGGCGAGCCGCTCGAAGCGCCCCAGCCCCTCACCCCTGCGCAGGCCCAGGCCATCCAGGCCCTGGAGACAGCTGGGCCGGGCCAGTCGTTCCTGCTGTGGGGCGTGACCGGTGCAGGCAAGACGGAGGTGTACCTTCAGGCGGCCGCCCGGCACCTGGCGGCAGGCCGCAGCAGCCTGCTGCTCACGCCGGAGATCGGTCTGATCCCCCAGCTGCTCGACCGCTGCAGGCGCCGCTTCGGCGCCGCCGTCGTCGAGTACCACAGCGGCCTCAGCGAAGGCGAGCGGGTCGCCGCCTGGCGGCGCTGCCTGGAGGGGGAGCCGCTGGTGGCCGTGGGAACCCGTTCGGCCGTCTTCCTTCCCCTGGGTCAGCCGGGTCTGATCGTGCTCGACGAGGAGCACGACACCTCGTACAAGCAGGAGAGTCCGATGCCCTGCTATCACGCCCGCGAGGTGGCGCGGCTGCGGGCGGAGCAGACCGGGGCCGTGCTGCTGCTGGGCAGCGCCACGCCGGCCCTGGAAACCTGGCTCGCCTGCCACACCACCGGCCCCAGGCAGACCACCCTGCTCCGGCTGCGCGAGCGCATCGGCGGCCGCCCGCTCCCGCCGGTACGGCTGGTGGACATGCGGCAGGAGCTGGCCGCGGGGCACCGCCGCCTGCTCAGCCGACCGCTGATGACCCGGCTCCAGGGCCTTCAGGAGCGGGGTGAGCAGGCGGTCGTTCTGGTGCCGCGCCGCGGTTATCGCACCTTCCTGAGCTGCCGCAGCTGCGGCGAGGCGGTGCTGTGCCCCCACTGCGACGTGGCTCTCACCGTCCATCGTTCCGGCAGCCAGGAATGGCTCCGCTGTCACTGGTGCGACCACCGCGCCGAGATGCAGACCCGCTGCGGGCACTGCGGTTCGACGGCATTCAAGCCGTTCGGAGCCGGGACCCAGCGGGTGATGGAACAACTCGGGGAAGAACTCGAGGGCCTGCGGGTGCTGCGCTTCGACCGGGACACCACCCGTGGGCGCGATGGCCATCGGCGGCTGCTGGAGCGCTTCGCCGCCGGGGATGCCGATGTGCTGGTGGGCACCCAGATGCTGGCCAAGGGCATGGACCTGCCCCGGGTGACCCTGGCGGCGGTGCTGGCCGCCGACGGCCTGCTGCACCGCCCGGATCTGCGCGCCTCGGAGCAGTGCCTGCAACTGCTGCTCCAGCTCGCCGGACGGGCGGGACGGGGTGAGCGGCCTGGGGAGGTGCTGGTGCAGACCTACAGCCCGGACCATCCGGTGATCCGGCATCTGGTCGATGGGCGCTACGACCGGTTCCTGGCCAGTGAACTGGAGCTGCGCCGCCATGGCGGGCTGGTGCCGTTCAGCCGGGCCTGTCTGCTGCGCTTCAGCGGCCCCCAGGCCAGCCGGACCGCGACGGCGGCGGCGGCCGTCGCGGAGTTGCTGAGGCCCGCGGTGGAGGCCGCCGGGTGGTGGCTGATCGGTCCGGCCCCCGCCCCGGTGGCGCGGGTGGCTGGCCGCAGCCGCTGGCAGCTCCTCCTGCATGGTCCGGCCGAGCCGGACCCATCCCAATCGCCGTGCCTGCCCCTGCCGCCGGAGACGATCCTGCGGCAGACCCTGCCGAGCGGTGTCGGCCTGGCCATCGACCCGGACCCGATCAACCTCTAGGCCGGCAGGCCGGGCAGGCCGAAACCCAGCTGCTGGCGCAGGCGCCCCAGCAGCAGCACCACCGACAGGCCGAGCAGGATGGCCCCCGCGCCGAGGCCGAGGGGGCTCCAGCGCCAGCAGCGGACCTCCAGGGCATTGACGGCGCCACAGCGAAGCGGCCAGCGGACTCCCCGGACGGCGGAGAGCACCACCGCCGCTTCGGGGCTGGCGCGGCGCACCGCGGCCGGACGCAGGGGCTCGAGATCCAGACTCAGGCCAGCGCCCGGCAGGGGATCGGCCTGGCTGAGATCGACCTCCACCACCAGCCGCTGCTGGACCCCCACCAGCCAGTTGCGCTCGTGCCATTCGAGCCTGGGGCGGGGCATCGCCATGCCCGCCAGGCGGGCCGCCTCGGCGACGTTGGCCGCCAGCAGCTCGAGGGCCTCGGCCGCGGGCATCACCGGAGCCAGCAACCGCTCCCCTGTGGGGCCCGGATCGGCGGCGGCGGGCTTCAGGCCGGCCTGCCGCAGGGCCGATCCGAACTGGCGCTCCCACGGCGTCGGCACCCCAGCCGCGTCATGCCCCAGCCGCTGCCCCACCTGGAGGCGTCCGGGACCATGGAAGTGGAGCTCGCTGCGGAGGGTGCCGCATCCTCCGAGCAGCATCGCCAGCAGCAGCAGCGCGAGCACCAGCGCGGCGAAACCGAGCGGCGGCCGGGTGGGGCCCACCGGTGGTGGGGGGGGCGGCGCCGGACGCTGGGCCCGGCGGCGGCGGCGTGCCAGCTGCTGCATCCCCCCGGCCAGGGGCTCGGCCTCGCCCAGCGCCGGCAGGGTGATGGACCACCGGCGCGGACGCTCGAGGGCGGGAGCCTCCAGCACCGTGAGCAGATCCCTGGCCTGGGCCCGCAGACCGGGGTCACTGCAGCGCTTCACCTGACGGCAGCAGGCCATCGCCTGCGCGGTGTTGCCCTGTCCCATCCAGGCGGTGGCCATCAGCAGCTGCAACTGGGCTCCCTGGGCGGTGGCCGGGGGATGGGCCGGAGCCAGATCCGCCAGGGTGCGCAGCACCTGGCCATAGTCGCCCCGTTCGAGGCTGAGGCGCGCCGGGAGGAAGGGATCGTCAGCCATGGGGGAGGACGCTTGGCCTCAGCTCTCGAGCAGCTGGGGACTGCCCACCACCATGGTGCCGATGCCCGCGTCCGTGAACACCTCCAGCAGCAGGGCATGGGGCACCCGGCCATCGACGATGTGGGCCGCGGCCACCCCCTGGGCGAGGGCCCGGATGCAGCACTGGGTCTTGGGGGTCATGCCCCCCTCCACCACCCCCGTGGCGATCAGCTCACGGGCACCCGCGAGGGTCAGCTGACGGATCAGCGAGCCGGGATCGCTGCGGTTGCGCAGGATGCCGGCCGTGTCGGTGAGCAGGATGAGCTTCTCGGCCTGGAGGGCCGCGGCCAGCTCGCCGGCGACCGTGTCGGCATTGATGTTGTGGGCCTGGCCCTCGCGATCGGCGGCCACGCTGGAGATCACCGGGATGTAGCCGGCATCGAGGAGGGGGCCGAGCACCGAGGGGTCCACGGCCGCCACCTCGCCCACGAGCCCGTTGCATCCCTCGCCATAGGTGCGGGCCGTCACGAGCGATCCGTCACTGCCGCAGAGGCCCACGGCCCGGCCCCCCACCTTGTGGAGGCCGTTGACGATGTGCTTGTTGACCCGACCGACCAGAACCATCTCCACCACATCCATGGTTTCGGGGGTGGTCACCCGCAGCCCTCCCCGGAACTCCGGCGCGATGTTGAGCCGGGCCAGCCACTCGTTGATCTCCGGGCCGCCGCCGTGGACGATCACCGGCTGCACCCCGACGGAACTGAGCAGCACCAGGTCGCGGTACACGGCATCGCGCAGCTCCTCCTGGACCATGGCCGCGCCGCCGTACTTGACCACGACGCGGCGACCGCTGAAGCGCTGGATGTAGGGAAGGGCTTCGCTGAGCACCGACACCCGCAGGGCATCGGTCTGGTTGATGGTGGGATCGGGGCTCACGATGGGGCTGATGGGGAGTGGTTCGGCAGGAGCTCTCAACTGGAGGCGGGCTGGGGCAGCAGCCGCAGGGTGAAGCGCCCCCCCTGGAGCTGTTCCAGTTCACAGCAGAGGCCGGCACCGAAGAAGCGGCCCAGACGCTCCTGTTGCGCCTGCCAGCGCTCGAAGGGCACGGCGCCGGCGTCGAAGCGCAGGCTCAGGCCGTACTGCCCGGCATGGTCGAGCTCCTCGACGGCCAGCAGCTGGGGGGGCTCGTCCTCGTCCCAGAGCTTGAGCACCTCCAGGGAGCTCTCGAGATGGGCTTTCTGGCCGTAGCGCCAGCGCATCACATCGGCCAGGAGCTTGCGCAGCGGCTCACTCTCCGGTCGTTCGCGCAGGGCCTTGAACGGACCCGCAGGGTTGAGACGCTCGGGGGGAGGGAGCTCCGAGGACTTCAGGGCCAGCCCCCCCAGCAGAATCGGGATGCCGTAGAAGATGGTGGGAAGGCTGAGGTTGGGGTTGCCCGTCGCGTAACCGATCCAGCCGATCACGGACAGCGCGGCGCCGGCCACCGTGACGAGACTCCCTGGGGAGAAAAGTGCTTGCATGACGCCATCCTCCACGATCAGCCCGGCCGCCGCGATGTCCAGTCCCCCCCGTCCCGGCGAGTCCACGCCGCCCGCGAACGCCGCGCCTTCCGCCCCCCCGGGAACAGCCGAGTCCCGGGGAACAGCCCAGCCCCCGGAACAACCGGAGGACCCAGGGAAGGCTGAACCCCCGCAGGCCCCAATCCCCACAGCGGAGCTGATCGAGAAGCTCCAGGCCGACCGGCTCTGGCTCCTGCGCCAGATCGACGCCGGGGCCTGGCCCGAGTGGCGCCTGGATCTGGCGGCCCTGGAGCGGGAGCTGGGGGAACTGCTCGACCGGGTGACCCCGCTGCAGGACGGCGGCGGCTGACCCCTCCGGTGAAACTCCGCCAGGCTGACTGGCCCGCAGGCGGTTCAGGCCGGCCTCAGAAGGGAATCTCGTCGTCGGTTTCGGGGAGATCGGGCACCAGGGGCGAGGCATTCCAGGTGGGGGGCTCCGCCTCCGCCGCCGCCGCCGCCCGCGGCACCGGCCGAGGGGCCGGGCGCCCGGAGGCCGGCGCCGGGCTGGCGACGGGGGGCACGGAGCGGGTCGCCGGGGGGGGCGCCATGGAGGGCGCCATGGAGGGAGCTGATCCAGCGACGAGGGGGTGGAGCCTGGAGAGGGTGAACTCGGCGCGCTTCTCCTTCACCCCATCGGGCCGGGTGACGGTGTTCATGCGCAGCCGGCCCTCGATCATCAGGCGCTGCCCCACCTGGACCCGGTTCTGCAGATCCTGGGCCAGATTGCCCCAGCCCACCACCTTCAGCTGGCCCGGCGGGTCATCCGGCCGCAGGCCATCGAGCTGGACCGCCATCTCCGCCACAGGAGTCTGGTTGTCCTGGGTGTAGCGCACCTGGGGGGCCTCCAGCACATCGACTTCCAGCAGACAGTGATTCACGCTCCGGCAACCCTTGGGTGAGCCCATCCTGATGCACCAGGGCAGCGCACACCAGCCCCGCCGGCGGCTGTGGCTGTTCGCCGGTACCGGCGAGGGCCCGCGCCTGGCCGAGGCCCTGCTGGCGCTCGGCTGGCGGGTGCGGGTGAGCGTCGTGACCCCGGCGGCGGGCCGGGCCTATGACCATCTGGCAGGGGTCGAGCTGTGCACCGGAGCCCTCGACGGGGCCCCAGGCCTGCAGCGGGAGCTGCTGCAGGCCGAGCGGCACGGTGCCCCGTTCACGCTGGTGGTGGATGGGACCCATCCGTTTGCCCTCTCCATCCGGCAGGCCCTGGTAACCGGCTGCGGCGCCCAGGGGCTGCCGCTGCTGCGGCTGGAGCGTCCGCATCTGGCCGACGACGGCGCGGCGAGCCCGGTGCCCCTGCTGCCCGACCTCGACGCCCTGCGCCGGGTCCCGCTGCGGGGTGAGCGGATCCTGCTGGCGATCGGCGCCCGCCGGCTGGCCGATGCGGTGGCCTGCAGCCCGGGGGCCCTCCACCATGCCCGCCTGCTGCCCAGCGCCGCAGCGCTCCAGCAGGCCATGGCGGCGGGGCTGGCGGCGGAGCGGGTGGCCTGCCTGCGGCCGACGGCCGGGGGGGCCGTCGAGGAGGCCCTGCTGAAGCGCTGGGGCATCACGCTGATCCTGGCGCGGCAGTCGGGCGGGCCTCCCGAAGCCCTGTGGCGTCACCTGGCCCTCCGGCAAGGGTGCCGCCTGCTGCTGCTGCGCCGGCCGCCGGACCCGACAGGCGTCCAGGGACTGGATCAGCAGGCTCTGCTGGCCCGGCTGGCGGCCTGGCCCGGTCCCGGGGGAACGGGAGCCGCGGGGCAGGATGGCTGAGGGCGCCCGGAACCGCATGACCCTGCTGCTGGCGATCACCACCGAGGCAGGCCAGGAGCAGGCCGAAACCCTGGCCAGGGCGGTGCTGGAGGCCCGGCTGGCGGCCTGTGTCGCCCTCACGCCGCTGCAGTCGCTCTACCACTGGCAGGGGGAACTGGTCACTGGGCACGAAGTGCAGCTGCTGATCAAGAGCCGGCCGGAGCAGCTGCAGGAACTCGAAGCCCTCGTGCACCGACTGCACAGCTACGACACCCCCGAGTGGATCCACTGGGAGGCCAGCTGCAGCCGCGGTTACGGGGCGTGGCTGACGGCCTGCGGCCCAGGGAACGCGGAGTGCAGCAGCGACCTTCGGTGATTCGGTAATTCGGTGATTCGGTGTTGCCCTCTTGCGGTGTTCGGGCGATCCGGGATGCCGGTGAGCCGGACTCAGGAGGGCAGGTGCGTGGCCACCAGCTCGCCGAGGTCGACCTGGGGCCGCGGACCCAGCTGGGTGACCACCTGGCCGGCACAGAGGGAGCCGAGGCGTCCACAGCGGGCCGGATCCCATCCCTGGGCGAAGCCGTGCAGGAAGCCCGCCGCATAGAGATCACCGGCGCCGGTGGTGTCGACCAGGGGCCCGAGCCGGTACGGCGCGATCGCGTGGCTGTGCTCGCCGCTGAGGACCAGGGAGCCCTGCTCGCTGCGGGTCAGGGCCGCCACGGCACAGCGGCCGCGCACCTCCTCGACCGCCGCCTCGAAGCTGTTGGCCCTGTAGAGCGCCGTGATCTCCATCTCGTTGGCGAAGAGGATGTCCACATGGCCGTCGACCAGCTCCTGGAAGCTGTCCCGGTGCCGTTCGACGCAGAAGGCATCGGAGAGACTCAGGGCCACCTGGCCGCCATGGGAGCGAGCCACCTCCGCCGCGGCGATGAAGGCGCGCTTGGCCGCCTCGCTGTCCCACAGGTAGCCCTCGAGGTAGAGCACCTTGGCCTGGGCCACCATGGCCAGATCCAGGTCGGCAGGGTCCAGGGCGACCGAGGCACCCAGATAGGTGCACATGGTGCGCTGGGCATCGGGCGTCACCAGGATCAGGCAACGGGCCGTCGAGGGCCCGCTGGTGGCGGCAGGGGTCTCGTACCGCGCCCCGACCGAACGGATGTCATGGCTGAAGATCCGGCCGAGCTGATCGTCCCGCACCCGGCCGATGAAGCCGGCCCGGCCACCCAGCTGGGCGATGCCCGCCAGGGTGTTGGCCGCGGAGCCGCCGGAGGTCTCCAGCCCGGGACCGACACTGCCGTAGAGACGGTCGGCCTGGGCCTCGTCGACGAGCGCCATGGTGCCCTTGGTCAGACCGTGGTCACCGAGGAAGCGGTCGTCCGCCTGCACGAGGACATCGACGATGGCGTTGCCGATGCCGACGACATCAAGGGTTTTGGGGGTCATGAAGGATCGGGGAGGGTCGACGCGGCGGATCGGGAGGGCAGCACCGCTCAGACACTGAGCAGGTCAGACACTGAGCAGGGCCCGCTTCGGTCCGTGGATGGGGTCCTCCACCACGATCGTCTGGTCCCGGTCTGCCCCCAGCGAGACGATGGCGATCGGCACCTCCATCAGTTCGGCCAGGAAGCGCAGGTAACTCATCGCCGTGGCCGGCAGATCCTCCAGCGTGCGGCATTCGGCCGTGGATGTCTGCCAGCCGGGCAGGGTCTCGAACACCGGCTTGCAGCGGGCGAACACTTCGGCACTGCTGGGGAAGTGCTCGATGCGCTCGCCGTCAAGCTCATAGGCCACGCACACCTGGATGGCGTCGAGCTCGTCGAGCACGTCGAGCTTGGTGATGGCCAGGCAGTCGAGGCCGTTCACCTCGACGGCGTAGCGGCCGATCACCCCGTCGAACCAGCCGCAGCGCCGGCGCCGACCGGTGGTGGTGCCGTATTCGCCTCCCCGGTCGCAGAGGTGGTCGTTGAGGCTGCCCTGCAGCTCGGTCGGGAAGGGCCCCTCACCGACCCGGGTGGTGTAGGCCTTGGCGACGCCGATCACCCGGTCGATCAGGGTGGGGCCGACGCCGGCACCGATGCAGGCGCCGCCACTGACGGGATTGGAGGAGGTGACGTAGGGGTAGGTGCCGTGGTCGAGGTCCAGCAGGGTTCCCTGGGCTCCCTCGAACAGGATGTTCTGGCGGGCGCGTGCGGCCTGGTGGATGGTGCGGGTGCAGTCCACCACATGGGGAGCCAGACGCTGGCCGTAGCCGAGGTACTCCTGGACCACGGCCTCGAAGTCGAGGGGGGCGATGCCGTAGAGCTTCTCGAGGATCTCGTTCTTTTCAGCCAGTGGGCCCGCCAGCCGGTCCCGCAGGCGGGCCTCCTCGAGGATGTCGATGATGCGGATGCCGTTGCGCTCCGACTTGTCGGCGTAGGTGGGCCCGATCCCCCGTCCCGTCGTGCCGATGCGACGGTCACCACGCCGCTGTTCCATCGCCTGGTCCAGCAAGCGGTGGTAGGGCATGGTCACGTGGGCCGTGGAGGCCAGCCGCAGGCCCGAGACGTCAATGCCGAAGGTGGCCAGCATGTCGAGCTCCTCCAGCATCACGCGGGGATCGACCACGGTGCCCGACCCGATCAGGCAGACCGTGTCGGGGTAGAGGATCCCGGAGGGGATGAGGTGCAGCTTGAGCACCTTGTCGTCCACGACGATGGTGTGCCCGGCGTTGACACCGCCCTGATAACGCACCACCACATCGGCGGAGCGGCTGAGGAGATCGGTGATCTTGCCCTTCCCCTCGTCACCCCACTGCGCACCGATGACGACAACGTTGGCCAAGGACACAGCGGCCCGGAGCCGCTTCACAGCACAACCACAGAGACTCTCAGATGGAGGTCCCCTTCGTCAAAATCACGCCCCGCGGATCAGGCCCCGCGGACCACGCCGCGCTCGGCCTTCTGCAGTTCCTTGGTGACCCGATCCCGCAGGGCATCCGGCACCGGACGGTTGGGGTAGTTCGCGTAGTGGCCGGCCAGGGAGTTCAGGGCCGTCTGCATGGTGGTGAAGGAGGCCAGCCCATTCACGGACTGGCGGGGCCTGTAGCGGGCCATGTAGGCGTTGATCAGCTGGCGCGCCTCGGTTTCGGCCTCGGAGCGTCCGGCGTCGTCCGCGCCCATCCCGACCGTGGCGATCAGGGCATCCGCCACGGCGACCGTGTC
The DNA here is from genome assembly GCF_046613545.2 of Aphanothece microscopica RSMan92. Classification (NCBI taxonomy): domain Bacteria; kingdom Bacillati; phylum Cyanobacteriota; class Cyanophyceae; order Chroococcales; family Aphanothecaceae; genus Aphanothece; species Aphanothece microscopica. The sequence goes on from NZ_JBKKKY020000015.1 coordinate 43,976, forward strand.
GTCGACATAGTTGCCGGAAAGACTGCCATCGACGCTGCCGCAGGCGGTCAGCAGCAGGCAGCCCGTCAGGCAGAGCGCCAGGACGGAACGCCGACCGGCCCGGAGGGCCCGGCCGCAAGCCTGCAGCCATCGGCGGACCTGGGTCGAGAGGGCGCCAACCATGGCCGCTGTGCAAGTGCGCCGATCCTAAGGACCTCCCCTCAGGGCAAGGGTGATCCCGGCAGCGGCTGCAGGCCCCCGCGTTCCCGCAGCACCGTGGGTACCAGGGTCTGCAGCAGCGCGTCCTGGGACAGCTCCCTGCGGTCGCCTCCGGCCCGCTGGACCAGTTCCAGTCGGCCCTCCGCGGCCCCCCGGCCGACCACGACCCTCCAGGGGATGCCGATCAGGTCGGCATCCTTGAACTTCACCCCGGCCCGCTCGCTGCGGTCGTCCAGCAGCACGGCCAGGCCGGCCTCCTGGAGATCCCCGTAGAGCCGCTCGGCCAGCAGCCGCTGGGTCTCCTCCGCCACGTTCGCCGCCACGATGATCACCTCGTAGGGGGCGATCGCCGTGGGCCAGCAGATGCCCTGGGCGTCGTGGTGCTGCTCGACCGCCGCCTGGGCAAGCCGCGAGACACCGATGCCGTAGCAGCCCATCCAGAGGGGCTGCTCCACGCCGTCTTCCGTCGTGAAGGTGGCGTCCATGGCCGTGGAGTACTTGCGGCCCAGCTGGAAGATGTGGCCCACCTCGATGCCGCGGGTCGCGGCCAGCCGCTGGCCGGCATCGTGGAGACAGCGATCGCCCGGCTGGGCCGCCCGCAGATCCAGGCTGCCCGGACAGGGTCCCAGCGCGCCCCAGCTGGCGCCGCTGCGGTGGGTGTCGACCTGGTTGGCCCCGCAGATGAACGCGTCCAGATCGGCCGCGGTGGCATCGGCCAGCCGCAGGAAGTTCGGGATCCAGCGCCGGGCCCCGTCCAGCACCCCATCGGCAAGGTCCGGGCCGAGGTAGCCGAAGGGGATGGGGCGCAGGCCCTCAGCCCCGACGGCCTCGGCCGTGAGCGGTGCAATCTCCAGCAGCGTGCCGTGCTCGGCGGAGCAGCGCTCCGTCACCGCGTTGGCGAGTTTGACCTCGTTGAGCTGCTGATCGCCCCGCAGGCTCACCAGCAGGGGCTGCTGGGCCCCGTCCTCGAAGCGGGCCAGCAGCAGCAGCACCTTGAGGATCTGACTGGGATGGAAGCCATGGGCCTGGCAGAGCTCCTCGACGGTCGTCTGGGAGGGCGTCGCGAGCGGTTCACCCCGACCATCCAGCCTGGGGCCACCCGGCAGGGGTTGGGCCTCGACCGGCAGGGAGACCGCCCGCTCCTGGTTGGCGGCGTAGCGGCCATCCGCACTGCTGAGGATGAGATCCTCACCCGCATCGGCCGTCACCATGAACTCCTGACTGGCCGATCCACCGATGGCGCCACTGTCGGCCTCCACGGCCACGGCGTTCACCCCGCAGCGGGCAAAGATGCGCCGGTAGGCCAGATCCATGGCGGCGTAGGTCGCGCCAAGGGAGGCCTCATCGGCATGGAAGGAATAACCATCCTTCATGATGAACTCCCTGCCGCGCATCAGGCCGAACCTGGGTCGGATCTCATCGCGGAACTTGGTCTGGATCTGGTACAGATTCACCGGAAGCTGCCGGTAGGAGACCAACAGGTCGGCGGCCAGGGCGGTGATCACCTCCTCATGGGTCGGCCCCAGCCCAAGCTCCCTGCCCTGACGATCCACGAGGTGAAACATGATCCCCTCGCCCTGGGTGTAGCCGGCCCACCGCCCACTGCGCTGCCAGAGCTCGGCGGGTTGCAGCTGGGGGAGCAGGGTTTCGAGGGCCCCGGTGGCGTCGAGCTCCTCGCGCACGATGGCGGAAATCTTCTGCAGGACACGCCAGAGCAGCGGCAGGTAGGCATAGATGCCACTGCCCAAGCGGCGGATGTAACCGGCGCGGAGCAACAGCCGATGGGAAGGAATCTCGGCTTCGGCGGGATCATCCCGCAGCGTCACCAGCATCAGGCGGGAGACGCGCATGGAAAGCAACTTCAGGGTTGGCGGAAACTATCACCCCTCCTTCAGGGGCCCGATCCGGCAGGGCCGAAACAAGGCCTTCGCCAGCGCCACAGCCGGCGCTGCAGACGTAACGAGGACCACATCCGGCGCCCGAGACCTCTGCTAGTGTCCGCGAACAAATCCAGTCAGTCCAAAGCGCGTCTCATGCTTCCCAACCAAGGCGATGTCAACACCTTGGGGACAGCTGAAGGATTGACCATCGATCCCGGTTCCCTGGCGGGCGCCCCGGAGACCCGCGGCGGCGGCGACGGCGCCGCCGACGCCCTGATCGGCATCGACGAGGTTCAGAAGGCCCTGAACCGTTCCCGGGCTTCGGTGTACCGCTACACCAACACCGACCCCCGCAATCTCAACCCGCCCTTCAACCCGCGCAAACTCAATCCCGAGTACCGCAGCGACCAGAAGGATCCCCTGCTTTTCCACCCCCACGAGGTGGCCCGTTTCGCCCGGGACGTTCTGCGCATCAAGGAAGTCACGGTGGAGGTGCTCAACTCCCCCTCCACCGCCACCCACCAGCTGCTGAGCGCGATCCTCGAGGAATTGCAGGCCATTCGGCATCGGCTCGATCGCCTCGATGAGGCCCCGGCCGGGGGACTCTCCACACCCCCGGCGCTGGCCAACCGGTTTGACCAACAGGCCCGCCCTGCCGCCTGATCGCTGGGCGCACGCCCTGCCGCCTGATCGCTGGCCGCGACCTGAACCCATCGCCCTTCGCGGTCACGCCCTTCCGATCCATCCGCCTGCGGATCGGCCGCCACTTCTGCGCCCATCGGTGGCATAATCGCGCCATCTCCTGTTGAACCGGTTACGGCCTGCGTCGACATCTCCTGGGCTCAAGGCCTGGAGCACGCGATGCCCCAAGGGCCGCACCCATGACCCACACGCAACTTTCGAGCCCATCGCCAGGTCCTTTCGCCCCCGCCCGCTCTGGGGAAGCCGAAGGCTTGGCGGCACTGCAGTCCTCGGGCAACGAGGCCGGCGACGATCCCCACAGTCCGGGCCCCGAACCCCTCGCCTTTCTGTTCGGAACCCTGATCGCCCTGATCACAGCCGTGGTGCCCCTGGCCACGGTGGTGGCGGGCCGCCCACCCACAGAAGGCCCTCCGACCCTCCATGGATCTGCGCCACCTGCCGGCATCCCCAGCGCCCGGGCTGGTGAACCTGGTGGTGGAAATCCCGGCAGGCAGCCGTAACAAGTACGAGTACAACCAGGCCGCCGGGCTGATGGTTCTCGATCGGGTGCTGCATTCCTCCGTGCGCTACCCGTTCGACTACGGCTTCGTCCCCAACACCCTCGCCGACGACGGCGCCCCCCTCGACGCCATGGTGATCATGGAGGAGCCGACCTTCGCCGGCTGTCTGATCCGGGCGCGGCCGATCGGCATCCTCGACATGGTCGACTCCGGTGCCCACGACGGCAAGCTGCTGTGCGTGCCCGAAGCTGGATTTCGCCATCGGGACATCCACTCCATCCGGCAGATCGCTCCGAACACCCTCGAAGAGGTGGCGGAGTTCTTCCGCACCTACAAGAACATGGAGGGACGGGTGACCAGGATTTCCGGATGGCTGGATGCGGACGCCGTGCCCGCCCTGCTGGAGCACTGCATTAGCGCCGCCACGAAGGGTTCAGCGACGGCAGGCACCTGACTCGGCTGCGGTCAGGGGGCACTTGCGGTCAGGGGGCACGGGTGGTCAGCGGGCACGCTGCAGCAGGAATCCCTCGTAGCCCAGAGCCTGGAACACCCGGGCCGGGTCGGAGAATCCAGCGGCGTTGACCAGGGCGGTGAGGCGCGCCTCACCGATCGGATGCAGGCCCTGGGTCAGGGCGAGGAGGTCCTCGTCGCGGGCGAGCAGGCCGCTGGCCCGCTGGAATCCCAGCCAGGCCTCCGCCACCTGGGGCTGCAGCGGTGAGCGCTCGGGGGCCATCAGGTCCACCAGCACCAGCTGGCCGCCGGGCTCCAGGCTGCGGGCCAGGGCGCTCAGGAAGGCGAGCTTGGTGCCGTCATCGGGCAACGACTGGAGCACCAGCACCGAGAGGGCCCCCGCGAAGCAGGCCTCGGCCTCGAGTTCCTCCACCCGGGCCTGGCGCCAGACGATGTCCGCGGGTCCGAGCCGCTGCTGGGCAGCGGCGAGCATCTCGGCAGAGGGGTCGATGGCGGTCACCTGCCAGTCGGGGCGCTGGGCCCGGGCCTCGACCAGGTCCGCTCCGGTGCCGCAACCGGCGACCAGAACGGCCGCCCCCGGCCGGGAGGCAAGCGGTGAGGCGGCCAGGAGGGCCACCGAGAGCCGAGCCAGGCTGGCGTAACCCGGAATCAGCTGCTGCACGGTCAGGTCGTAACCCTGGGGAACGGCCAAGAACTCGGAACAACTGCATCGATGCTAGGCAGGGGGACCCCGGGGGCCTTAAGTTTGCGGGCGCGTTTCACCCTTGATCGGCCGTGCCCACCATCCGTTTTGAACAGGAAGGCCAGCAGGTCGGTTGCATCGAGGGGGCAAACCTCCGCAAGGCGGCTCTGGACGCCGGGATCAACCCCTACAAGGGCCTCAACAACGTCAACAACTGCGGTGGCCTGGGCCAGTGCGGCACTTGCGTGATGGAGGTGGTCGAAGGCATGCAGAACCTCTCCCCCCGCAGCGATGTCGAGGAGGTGTACCTGGCCGATCGTCCCGCGAACTACCGCCTGAGCTGCCGCACCAGCGTCAATGGCGATGTCACCGTGCGCACCCGCCCCGCCGAGGCCGTCGGCAAGGGCTCCAACAGCCTGGTGGGAGCCCTGAAGGCCCTCGTCGGCCGCTGAGCAGGAGGCCTTTGGGCCGGGGCTGCCCGGCCGCTGCGCGGCGCCATGAAGCTCTACAGCTACCCAGCCTGCGGAACCTGCCGCAAGGCCCTCGCCTGGCTGCGGGACAGGGCGATCAGCGTCGATCCCATCGACATCACCCGTCAGCCTCCGACCCTGGAGGAACTGGGCCAGGCCCTTGAACAGCTGGGGCGCAAGCGACTGTTCAACACCAGTGGCCAGAGCTACCGCGCCCTCGGCTCCGCCGCCGTGCAGGCCATGGACGATGGTCAGGCCCTGGCTGCCCTCGCCGCAGACGGCAAGCTGATCAAGCGGCCGTTCCTGATCAGCGACGATGGCAGGATCCTGACCGGCTTCAAACCGGAGGAGTGGCAGGAGGCCCTGCTGGCACCGTGAATCCGCCCCCGGAACCCGGGGAAGGGGAGCCCGGCGAAGGTCGTGAGGGACTGCCGGAGGTCTCCCCAGCCGCTCCCGCGACCATCAGCTCATCGAGCTCACGGATCAGGGCATCGATGCCGGCCCGGCTGATCTGGCTGAGGTAGGAGCCCTTCAGCTGCTCCAGCAGCAAGCAGAGCAGCTCCTGGGAGCGCTCGAGCCCCGGGCCCTGCTCCAGAGCCAGGGCAAGCTCCTCCCAGAAGCGGTCGATGCAGCGCTGCAGCAGCTCCACCTGCAGATCATCCCGCTGGGCCAGGCGATTCCCCGTGGTGCGGGCCAGATCCAGCAGGCTGTCGACCATGCCCGCGGCCAGCTGGCGGCTCAGCCCGGTTTCCACCTGCAGGAGGGGCTGGAGCTGGCGCAGGGGAGGGGGAACGACGGTGCGGTCAAGGCTCTGCCGCAGGGTGTACCCCAGCACCCCCTGCAGTTCGGGTGCCAGGCGAGGGGCCACCTGGCTGAGCAGGAGCGGCCCCCAGATCCGCACCAGTTCGGCCAGTTCCCGCTCATCGCGGCTGCTGGCCACGCTCTGGTGGCTGCGCAGCGCCCGGATCCGCTGGGGCCACTGCCGCGAGCGGATCAACCCCTGAATGCCGTCGAGCAGCTGCAGGGCCAGCACCTCGAACAGCTCCACCGCCAGCAGGGCCACCACGCCGCGGCTCACCACGGCCCGCAGGGGCTCGAGGTTCACCAGGCCGGACGTCTGCAGCCGCTCCACCACGGGCAGCAGGCGCAGCCAGCGCCAGAAGGGCAGCAGCAGGGGCAGGTCGATCCAACGGCGCAGCAGGGCATCCCGCCAGCTCAGCCGCGGCAGACGCCGCTTCATCCGCACCACCCGGAGCAGGATGTCGAGGGCGAAGACGCTCTGGAACAGCAGCAGATCGATCCGCCAGAAGTGGTCGGTGGGTCGACCGTTCTCATCGATGGAGCGCCAGTAGTTCGTCTCCACCAGCGGCAGCACCTGCTCCGTCCAGAAGCGGCGCTCCTCGGACCAGGGATGGTCGGCCAGCCAGGGGTCACTGAGCAGCCGGGCCGTGGAGTCCTTGCCCGAATCCAGACCGGCACGCTTCTCGAGCCGGTTCTTGATCTTCTCGAGGGTGCCGGACTTCCCTGACGCCAGAAAGGGATTCTCATCGATCATCCGCGCCGTGAGTTCCACCTGCGTGTCCAGCAGGGAGCGCTGGGTGGCATCGGGCCGGGCGCCGGCCGGCAGGCTCTGCAGGGCCCGGTCCACCCGCTCGAAGTGGTCGCGGTAGGCCTGGGTCTGGCGATGGGGCTCGATGCCCTTGATCGGATCCACCCAGGGGGTGATGTCCGGCAGGAGGGTGAGCGGCACCACCAGGGGCACCGAGGGGATCGGGTAGAGGTTGCGCTGCAGCCAGAAGGTCCGCAGCGGCACATACGTGATGTCGAAGGCCACCCAGAGGAGGTTGAGCGTGGCCCAGAGCGCCACGAAACGGTCCCAGGCCAGCCCCCAGCGCCCCCCGTCAACGGTGGAAGCGCGCTGCCATCGCGGGCGGGCCATCAGCCGATCGGGGGTTCGGGCGTGCCTAATCTGCCGTGGCCGAGCCGTCATGCCGCAGCGGAGAGTCCTGGAGTTGAGCGAGCAGAACAGGGAGGTGGACACCGCCGGACCAGCCCCCTCCTCCGGCAGCCGGCCCCCCACCGGCCACAGCGACAGCCCCTGGCTGTTCTGGCGCAGTGTGCTGATGACCCTGGCGGTGGCCCTGGGGATCCGCCAGTTCCTCGTGGAGGCCCGCTACATCCCCTCAGGGTCGATGCTGCCGGGTCTCCAGATCCAGGACCGGCTGCTGGTGGAGAAGCTCACCTACCGCACCCGCGCCCCCCAGCGTGGCGAGATCGTGGTGTTCCACTCGCCCCACCACTTCGACCCGGTGCTGGCGAGCGGCACGGACCGCAACCCCCTGCGCTGCCTGATGGTCAACATCCCCTTCCTGGGATCCCTGCCGGGCCTGGCCAACCCCGCCTGCGACGCCTACATCAAGCGGGTCGTGGCCCTGCCGGGTGACCAGGTCACGGTCAACCCGATGGGCCAGGTCTTCATCGACGGCGTGAAGCTCACCGAGCCCTACGTGCGGAACTACTGCCCGGTCGACAGCCAGGGCATGGGTCCCTGCCGCACGATCAACGCGGTCGTGCCGGCCGGTCATGTGCTGACCCTGGGGGACAACCGGGCCAACAGCTGGGACGGACGCTTCTGGCCGGGGGGTGCGTTCCTGCCCACCCGGGAGATCATCGGCCGGGCCTTCTTCCGCTTCTATCCCCTCAAGCAGGCGGGGAGTCTGCTGCCGGCGGCAGAGGCTCCAGGCGCCACTGATCGGCAACCCTGAGGCCCGTGGCGCGCACCATGCCCCGCGGAGGCCGATCCAGCAGCGGCTGATTGGCCGCCAGGGAGGGACCGCCACCGGTCCCAGCGTTGCCCGCTCCCGGGCCCTGCTCGGCCCAGGGATCGAAGAGCAGCCAGCGGCGGCTGCCCACGGAGAGCTGCTCGGGCTCCTGCCGCAGCAGACGTGAAGGCCCCCAGCTGAGCACCTGCCAGAGCTGGCCTGGGGTCCAGCCTCGGAGGGCGACCAGCTCCTGCCAGAGGCTGGGCAGGACCAGGCCATGGCGGCCGCCGTGGCCCGCGACGCCGGGGCGGCGCTGATCCAGCGGCAGCAGCCGTTCCTCCGCGTCCAGGGGCTGGTGGTGGACCGCCACCCCCTGGAGCAGCCCGGCGGCAAGGGCATCGATCAGGGCCTGACGATCCCGGGGGGTGCCCAGGGAGGGTTCCAGCCGCCATCCCTCGGCCGTGGGCGCCAGGGAGGCGCTGTCCGCCACCAGGTGCCACCAGCACACCGTGGCGGCCGGGGGGCGCGGCGAACCGGCCAGGGCCTCGACGGCGGCGGCCGTGGAGAGATTCATCAAAACCAGGGAACGGGTTGCAGGGCCCTGGGCAAGGCTGAGCAGAGCCTGGAGCGGCAGAAGCTCGCTGTGGACCGGATCGGGGGGCCAGCCGGCCCTGAGGCTCTCCACGCCCTCGCGCACGAAGCCTCCACTGGTGAGGGCGGCGAGACGGGGCGCCACCAGGACCGGGGCGTCGCCCGCCTCGGCCAGGAGCAGACCCCGCTCCAGCAGCGGCCAGGGCGGGCACTCCGCCGCCGCGGCGAGACCCACCGCGCCGGCCTCGATCTGTTCGGCGTGGCAAGCCAGATCGGCGTCGGCGCCATCCCGACTGAAGCTGCCCCACAGCCGCAGCTCCAGGGGCGGGTCCCAGCGCAGCCCCAGCCGCTCGGGCCGGTCCCGCCATGGCCGGGCCCAGGGCAGCAGGGCAACGGTGCCGTAGCCCCCGGCGGCGGCGGCCGCCGCCAGGCTCGACAGGGTCTCGGCTGGCCCAGCCCATGGCTCCTCCAGCACACTGTGGGGATCGACCAGCACCGGCGCCAGCAGCCAGGGGCCCGCCTCGGTGGGTGCCAGGTCAAGCTGGCGCGCCCGGGCCACCGCCTCGGCCCCCAGCGCCTCCAACACCCCGTCCGCACCGATGAGGGCATCGCCAGCGCGGACCGGTTCCTGATCCGGACCCACCAGGATCTGGACCCGGTGCAGCCAGAGGGGCCCCGCCGCCACCTAGAGGGCTCCCGCAGCGGTGCGGTCGAGCACACCGCCGAGATGGGCCGTCAGGTTCATCGCCGCCACCACCGGGGTTCCGGCAGGTCCATTGGGGTAGTCCACCACGGTGACCCCGCCGTTGCCCTGCTTGATCATCCAGATGTCGGCAGGGGTGAGGCCGAGCAGCGCGCACAGAATGGTCTTGTTGACGGCATCGTGGGCGACCACCAGCGCGGTCTCGTCGGCGGAGAGGCTCGCGGCGATCCGCTGCCAGGTGCTGAGGGAACGCTGCCAGACGTCGTGAATCGTCTCGCCCTGGGGCATCTGCACCGTTTCCGGAGCCCGCTTCCAGTCGGCCAGCAGCTGGGACCAGCCCTCGGCGATCTCCCCTTCCAGCCGCCCCTCCCAGAGGCCATGGCCGATCTCGACCAGGCCGGTGGTGCTGGTCAGGGGCACCCCCGGATGGGAGGCGAGGATCGCCTCGGCCGTCTGGCGGGGACGGGCCATGGCGCTGGTGTAGGCCCGCTGGATCGCCACCGAAGCCAGAAACGCACCCGCCGCTTCGGCCTGGGCATGGCCATTGGCATTGAGGGGAATGTCGATCTGCCCCTGAAACCGTCCCTGGCGGTTCCAGTCGGTTTCGCCATGCCGCACCAGCAGCAGGCGGGGACAGGCCCCCTTGGGCGGAAGCGGATCGCCGAGGTGGGCTGAACTGTTCAGCGATTCGAGCTGAACGTCCGGCCGCTGCCGCTCGCCGGCCCTGAGATTGAGCACCGAGATGGAGCCGTTGTCGATCCGCAGCCGGCGAAACCCGGAGGCCTCCAGGCCGAGCAGGCTGAGCACCAGGCAGCGCAGGATGGCGTTGTGGGCCACCACCAGAACGCTGGCGGGATCACCGCCGGGGCCGTCCTCCCCGAGGGCTGCGCCATGCCGTTCGATCAGCCGCCGGCAGAAGCGATCCGCCTGCACCATCAGCTCGGGCAGGGGGCGGTAGCTGCTGCCGTCGGCGCGCTCGAGCACCAGCTCCTGGGGGGCTTCCCGCCACCGCTGCTCCTGCTCGGGGAAGCGCTCCCGCAGTTCACGCCGCAACAGGCCGCTCCAGGGGGCCAGATCGATCTCCATCAGATCGTCGTCCAGGCTGGCCTCGAGCCCCTGGCCGTGGGTCTGGAGCATCAGCCGGGCCGTGTCGGCGGCCCGGCGCAGCGGTGAGCTGTAGACCCCGCTGAAGGGCACGTCGGCCAGGGCCTCCCCCGCCGCCAGGGCCTGGCGCTCCCCCTCGGCCGTGAGCTCCGAGAGGTCATCACGCCCCTGGATGCGGTGCTCGACATTGAAGCTGCTCAGCCCGTGACGGACCAACACAATCCGAAGGGCCACGGACCTCTGGCTGCTCGGCCACATCGTATGGGAGCACGTCGAAGCGACCTGGGGGCAGCCATGGCCGCTGGCACGGCTCTGCGCCTGAGCCCCTGCCGCCGCCCTGCAGGGGGAGAATCGGGCGGATCACCTCACCGCGGGAGACGCGCTTGTCACCACGAGGCCCCGGAAGCCCCGGCTGGAAGACCCTCCTGGCCATGCTCAGCCTGGTGCTCAGTGGCCTGCTCTGGGTGAACGGCCTGCTGCAGAGCTTCGAGGAGCCCACCGTCGGCAATGTGCTGAACCAGCGCCAGCTGGAACTGGCCGCGCTGGCCGAACCGGCCCTCCCGCCGGCGCTCCAGGAGCCGCTGATCGGCGGGGATCCCCTGGACGATCTGCGCGAGGATCTGCGCAGCCGGCTGGAGGACTCGGCGGGGCCCGGGGAGCCGGAGACCCTGCTCCAGCTGGGACTGCTGGAGGCCCGCAGCGAGGGGGCGGCCGAGGCCCGCAGGCTGCGGGAGCGGCTGCTCGGGCAGATTCCACCGGACCAGCGGCCGCTGGTGGTCGCCCTCGAGGAGGGTGCGCCGCTGCCGGCGGCGGAGCGCGAGCTGCTCAGCAGCCCCTGGAGCCTCAGCCCCCTCAGCGAGCGGCTGGTCTGCGAGGCGCTGAGCACCACTCCGGAGCGCTGCACCGATCGGCAGCAGGCGGAACAGGCGCTCTGGCGCCTCGTGGGGGTGAGCTGGGCCCCGGGACTGCTGCTGCTCGCCGGCGCCGGGCTGCTGCTGCGGGAGGGTGTGCTGCGGTTGCGCGGCAGGGCCCCGGCGGCCCAGCCCCTGGTGGGTCCGAGCCTCGATCCGGTGGATGTCACGCTGCTGATCGCCGGTGGCTTCGTGGTGATCGGCGAGCTGGGGGTGCCCCTGGTGCTCGCTCCCGCCGTTCAGCCGCTGCTGCGGGCGCTCGACGGCGATCCCGCCCTGCAGCAGGGGGTGCTGATCCTGGTGCTCTACCTGGGGCTGATGGCCGCCCCCCTGGCCATCCTCTGGGCCCAGTTGCGCCCCCTGGAGCCCTGCCGTCCCGAAGGAGGATGGCTGCAGTGGCGCTGGCGCCCGCTGCCCAGCACCGTGCTGCGGGGACTGGCACAGGTGCTGATGGTGCTGCCGCTGGTGGCGCTGGTCGGCTGGCTGACGGAGCACCTGCTGGGGGATCAGGGTGGCAGCAATCCCCTGCTCGAGCTGGTGCTCACCACCAACCAGCCCCTGGCCCTGGCCTGTTTCGCCATCACCGCCGTGGTGCTGGCACCGCTGTTCGAGGAGACCCTGTTCCGGGGCGTGCTGCTGCCGGTGCTCGGGCGGAGCTGGGGCGGCGGAGTGGCGGTGGTGGTGAGCGCCGTGATCTTCGGGGTGGCCCACCTGAGCATCGGGGAACTGGCGCCCCTGGTGGTGCTCGGTCTCGGACTGGGCTGGCTGCGGCTGCAGGGAGGCCGGCTGGGCAGCTGCGTGCTGATGCATGCCCTCTGGAATGGCCTCACCTTCACCAACCTGTTGCTGCTGGCTGGCTGAGTGGCCCACAAAGCCTTGCTGTCCAGCGGGCGGGGTGGTTCACTTGCGCAGTGTTCGGCTCCGACCGTGGTCGCCTCGTTCTCGCCTCGGCAGGCTTCCACCCAGCAGGTCCT